>JALEKG010000035.1 GCA_022769185.1 Dorea sp.
CCCACGCGTTACTCACCCGTCCGCCGCTCAGTCAAATGAACTTTCATCCGAAGAATCAGGTTCAAGTGCTTCGCTCGACTTGCATGTGTTAAGCACGCCGCCAGCGTTCATCCTGAGCCAGGATCAAACTCTCGTAAAAATATCTTAAATCCGCTGTTACACAGATCCAAAATCAAGTTCGTTCCAGTTCAAGAAAACTACTAGCTTTCTTATCCCTTTTACTGTTTCTAGGTCTTCGAACCGCCGATAGCTCGAAACAAAGTTTCTCGCTCATCTTGGCTTCGCCAATGCTCATTTGCACAGATTTACAAAAGCAAGCTTTTGACATCTGCGCTTCATTCGCGCAGTTCGAAGTTGTTCTCTGAATATTCTCTTTAAGAAATCTTCAGGGTTGTTGTCTATTGTTTAATTATCAAGGTCCTTTGTTGTCTCTTGCGACAGCCATATTAGAATATCATGTTTGTCGCTTTTTGTCAACAACTTTTTTTATTTTTTTTGCTGCCACATGTCTTATCAAGTCATATCATCGGGTCTCTCGCGACAGCTCTGATAGAATACCACACTTCGATTAAAATTGTCAATATTATTTTTGTTTTTTCTTCAATTTAGACAATTCATACAATTCATTTTCTGTTTTTATGTATTCTTCATTTCATTTCAACAATTCATCTATGTAAAATCAGGCAAAGTGTTTTCACCTGCACTTCACCTGATCAAATGAAAGCTTACGATATTTTCTAAACCTTACCGTATAAAATTTCCGGTCTTTGGTTTTGAAGAGCATAATATAGAACCTCTGCTTCTCTTGGCACTCCTTCAGAAACAACCAATTCACAGGATGTTCCATCCTTTAACTCTATCACCAGTTTCTGTATATCAAAATTTACATTACCACAACACATTTTCGAATCCACAGCCTCTACTCTGCGGTAAATCCGATAAATTTCATTTAACGAAACATATTGCCATGATAATCTTTTTTTCCAAAAAATATGATTCAATCCTAATTTTACCTTTCCATACAAGTCTGCTTGTTCAAAATCTTGGGTAATCTCTGGATTTTTATTTTTTTGATACACAGACATTTCCATAATTACACCTCCGTTTTAATCAACCTTTTCTCCTTCTCTATTATCTTCTATCATCAAAAACAGCACAGAACGAATCAAAATAAAAGCGGATACCAATTATTTTCATTGATACCCGCCCCTACTTTGTTGGTTCTGTCATCTTTTTACCTCTTTCTAAGATTTTTGATAATAAAGCTTACGTTCTTGGTGGTCCATACCTTCCTTTCATAAACTCCGTTCTTCCGGTACTGAGTATTTTATATACTTTTTTTCTTCCCAGAAGTCTTTCATAACATCTTACATATAATATATTATGAAACAAATAACATTCAATTGTTTACAACTCGCGTTTGTCTTACAATTCAAAATTGTTATTTGATGGTTTTATATTACCATTATAGTTTCAATTTGTCAATAATCTCTTGAGGTTTTATTCCATTTTATTTCAATTTTCTTATTTCATCCTTATTATCTGTCTTTTCACTTCTATATATAATTCATTGCCTGAATCACAGATTTCACACCAATTATTTCTAGTCCATCTACTCTCCCAACTGATTTTAATGAAATCTCCGGAATTACACAAGTTTTAAATCCCAGTTTTTTTGCTTCTGCCACTCTCTGTTCCGGCATAGTAACCGCACGGACTTCTCCACTTAATCCCACTTCACCAAATACAATTGTATCTTCTGAGATTGGTTTATTCTTGTAGCTAGATGCAATTGCCATCACAATTCCCAGATCAACTGCCGGCTCATTCATCCTGATTCCTCCAGCTATATTCACATAAGCATCGTAATTTGACAGTGGAAGTCCAATTCTCTTTTCCAATACAGCCATCAGAAGATTTACACGGTTATAATCCAAACCAGCAGCGGTTCTTCTCGGCATGCCAAAATTGCTGCGACAAACCAACGCCTGAATCTCTAACAGCATAGGTCTCGTTCCTTCTATCGCACATGCCACAACTGATCCAGATGCACTCTCCGGTTTTCCACTCAGCATAAATTCAGATGGATTTTCAACTTCTGCCAGTCCTTCTTTTCTCATTTCAAACACGCCAATTTCATTCGTCGAACCAAATCTATTTTTCACTCCTCTCAAAATGCGATAAGAAGCATGTCTGTCTCCTTCAAAATACAGCACAGTATCAACCATATGCTCCAACACCCTTGGTCCGGCAACAGTTCCTTCTTTCGTTACATGCCCCACAATAAAAGTAGAAATATTCAGTCCTTTTGCCAGCTGCATTAAAACATTGGTGGACTCCCTGACCTGAGAGACACTTCCTGGTGCAGAGCCCACTTCTTCATTGTACATCGTCTGAATCGAGTCGATAACCAGCATATCCGGTCTCTGATTTTCTATGACGCCTCTGATAATACCCAGATTTGTCTCGCAAAACAGGTAAAGACTTTCCGAAAAATTGCCCATACGATTTGCCCGCAGTTTAATCTGTTTCAAAGATTCTTCTCCGGAAACATAAAGAACTTTCTTCTTCGTTGCAGCGAGTCTCTGACACACCTGCAAAAGCAAAGTTGATTTACCAATCCCAGGATCTCCTCCGACAAGTACCAGAGACCCCGGCACAATTCCACCGCCAAGTACCCTGTCCAATTCATCAATTCCTGTCTTAATTCTTTCGTCCTCGTCCGTCGAAATACTCGACAACGTTACAACCTGTACTTTATTCTGTTCTCTGGAAACACCTGTCTTTACAGGAGTTACTTTTTCTTCCACAAAAGTATTCCATTCTTTACAGACCGGACACTGTCCAAGCCATTTGCTCTCCTCGTGTCCACAATTTTGACAGAAAAACACACTTTTTTTTGCCTTTGCCATCTATCATTCTCTCCTGACTCCATTATTTGCTCATCATTACAATACAGGCAGACGCCATATTCCCGATAACTATATCTGACAGAAAAAGGGCCGCTTCATCGCAGCCCTTCCACCCTTCTCATAATGTAATTACTTTTTTACAACTTTGATCTCTACAGATTTTCCAGCTTCAAGTTCAGCACTTACACTAAGCTTTCCACTCAAATTCGTCTTCATATCACCAGCATTCACATCATCCATATATACCACATATTCGCTGTCCGCTTCCAGTTCCAGTGTAAACTGAGCATCCCTGTCTCCAGATACATGAAACGACACCACATTTTCTGTTGCTTTAAAGTTCTCAACTGCCGTTCCTGGTACAGATTCATATACGAACATTCCATTTCTCTCTAATTTTGTAATCTCGGAAAAAGTCTTTACTTTATATATATCTCCCTGAAACTCAAATCCGTCCAGCTTAGTTTTGCTTTCCAATGTATAATCTCCAAAACTAAGTGTTCCATCCGCTTCAGCTTTTAAAAGCTCTTTCACTGCTGCCATTTGTTTTTCCTCCTAAGGTTCTTCTTTTGTACCCCTTATTATATAATAAATCATTTTTAATTTGTAGTCTTTGGGGTAAATTTAATATCTTTTTTAGACATACCAACAATCACTTCTGAGTTTCTCTTGATTTTCCCATCCAGAATTGCCTCTGCAAGTTTATCCTCTAATTGATTCTGAACCGCCCTTCTGAGAGGACGCGCACCATACTTCTTATCTGTTCCCGTTTCCACAATATGCTTTTTTACAGAATCGCGGATTGTAAGTTCTATTCCCAACTGTTCTTTTGCTCGTTGCATCAGCTCTCTGCACATCAATCCCACAATTTTCTTCATCTGTTCCTCTGTTAATGGATGAAAAACCTGTATGTCATCAATCCTGTTTAAAAATTCCGGCCGAAAAATCAGCTTAATCTCATTCAAAACATTATTCTTCATTCTTTTATAATCTCCGGCAACATCTTCTTTCGCATTAAATCCAAGCTTCTTAGGATCAATAATTGATTGTGCACCCGCATTAGATGTCATAATAATTACTGTATTACTAAAATCCACTTTTCGCCCCTGCGAATCTGTGATATGACCATCATCTAATACCTGAAGTAAAATGTTAAACACATCTGGATGCGCTTTTTCTATTTCATCAAAAAGCACTACAGCATATGGATGTCTTCGAACCTGCTCGCTCAGTTGCCCTCCATCATCATGTCCCACATACCCCGGCGGAGAACCAATCATTTTAGCTACACTATGTTTTTCCATATATTCAGACATGTCTACCCTGATCATAGAATTTTCATCTCCGAACAAAGCCTCTGCAAGTGCTTTAGAAAGCTCAGTCTTCCCAACACCCGTAGGCCCGAGGAACAAAAACGAACCAATTGGGCGCCTTGGATCTTTTAAGCCAATCCTTCCCCGTTTAATGGATTTTGCAACTGCCGCAACCGCCTCATTCTGCCCAATTACCCGTTTATGAAGAGTTTGTTCAAGCTTCTTCAGTCTTGAACTTTCTGATTCAGCCAGACGTTTCACCGGAATTTTGGTCCACTGAGACACTACATCTGCAATATCCTCTTCTGTTACTATCAGTTTCTTTCCCTGATTTTTCCTTTGGAGTCTTTTTTTCATTTGCTCCATCTTGTGCACAGTTTTCTCTTGTTCCTGATGAATCTGAGATGCAACTTCCATCTTTCCATCTCGGATTGCATCTTCCAGTCTTTTTGTCAATTCAGTTATTGTTTCTTCCATCTGATACATCTGATCAGGTACTTTAAATCCTCGCAGGCTCACTCTTGAGCATGCCTCATCCAGAACATCTATCGCTTTGTCTGGCAAAAACCGGTCATTAATATATCTTTCCGCCAGTTTTACTGCTGCGGTTCTGGCACCTTCGCTAATCTTCACATGATGATGTTCCTCATATCTCGGACACAATCCCTCTAATATCTCCATACACTGATTTTCTGTAGGTTCTTCTACTGTTAAAGGTTGAAAACGCCTTTCCAGCGCCGCATCTTTTTCTATATATTTACGATATTCTACGATTGTAGTTGCTCCGATCAGCTGAAGTTCTCCTCTTGCAAGAGAAGGTTTCAGTATATTAGAAGCATCAATTGCTCCTTCCGCCCCTCCTGCCCCAATGATCGTATGCACTTCATCCAAAAAAAGAATCACATTTCCAGCCGCTTTCACTTCCTGGATCAGCCGCTTCATTCTTTCCTCAAATTCTCCGCGATACTTAGATCCTGCAATCATACCTGCAAGATCCATAGTATATATTCGCTTATCTTTCATTCCCTCTGGAACAATTCCTTCTGAAATCTGTGCAGCAAGTCCCTCAATAATTGCTGTTTTCCCAACTCCCGGCTCACCCACAAGACACGGATTATTCTTCGTTCTTCTGCTAAGCACCTGCATCAGACGGTCAATCTCTGTTTTTCTTCCAATCACAGGATCAAGCTCACCTTCTTCCGCCTGCGCAGTCAGATCTGTTCCATATTGCTCCAGAATCCCATCTTTTTTCCTGCCTCCATCCGAGGAATACTCTTCCTGATATACTTTTAGATCAACCCCAACCGTCTCAAAGATATCCTGGCAAAGCTTCTGGAGATTCATATTCAATGTCAGTAATATTCTGGACGCAACACAATCTGCATCCTGCAAAAGTGCGAGAAGCAAGTGTTCCGTCCCTATCTCTTCTGAATGGAAACGCATTGCTTCCGCCTTACTATCCTCTAAAATATAAGACAATCTCGGACTGATCTGTGGATCTTGCGGGAATGTAATATTCCCTACCGGTGAAACCAGTTCATTCATAACTTTCTGGATGCTTCCTTCATCTACTCCATGGGAATACAATATCTGTCCGGCGACGCCAGTATATACTTTTCTCAGCCCCAGAAGCAGGTGCTCCGTCCCCACATAAGGATGTTCCAATTGGCTTGCAGCATTTTGGGCAATCTGCAATGCTTCTTTTGCCTGTTGTGTATATTTCATTCTGTCTTTTCCTTTCTATACTCATCAAATATCTCATCCACCAAAGCATGGACGTCATCTCTGGTAATGCTCTTACAGCAGCCTTTCGCAAGTAATACCCGAAGCTGCTCCTTCATCTTTAGCATCGCCTGGGCTTTATCTGCATCAATTGCGATAACTGCACCTCTTCTCCTGTCCAGTTGAATAAAACCTTCCTGTTTCAATATCGCATAGGCCTTATTTACAGTATGCATATTAATTCCAACCATATCCGCAAGTTGACGGACAGACGGCAAAGTATCTCCTTCACGGATTATATTCATTGCTATTCCCATAATAATCTGATTCTGCAATTGAACATAAATGGCTTCATCACTGTTAAAATCGATTTCTATCAGCATCATATCACCTTTTCATTTATCATTTGTTATACACCTAATATAACATATGTAAAAGGAGCTTACAACAAAAATTGTAAGCTCCTTTCGCAACTTTGAAGGAATTAAGTTTGGAAATCACAATGCTTTAGCAAAGCGATCTGATATCTACATATTCATAACAATCGAAGCTATCTGCAACATTTTTACAGGTCAGTTTTCCATCATAAGTATTAATTGCGGAATAAATAACTTCATTCTCTTTGCATGCACGCTCCAGCCCTTTATTTGCAATCTGGAGGCCATAATTTAATGTAGCATTTGTAAGAGCAATTGTAGATGTTCTAGGAACCGCTCCCGGCATATTTCCTACGCAGTAATGAACAATTCCATCTTCCATAAATATCGGATCGTCATGATAGGTAACCTTTGTAGTTTCGCCGCATCCACCCTGATCAACAGCAACGTCTACAAACACAGCACCTGGTTTCATCTCTTTCAGATATTTCTTCTTAAAGATCTTCGGAGCAGATTTTCCTGGAATCAGTACGCATCCGATTACAAGATCTGCTTCTTTTACAGCTTTTTCAATATTCGCATCTGTAGAAACCAATGTCTGAACACGTGCTCCAAACAAATCGTCCAGATATGCCAGTCTTGGAAGACTGATATCCAAAATTGTAACATTGGCACCCATACCTACGGCAATCTTACATGCATTTGTTCCTACATTACCACCGCCAAGAATTACGATATTAGCCTTTGGAGTTCCTGGTACACCTGCAAGAAGAACACCTTCACCACCAAATCTCTTTTCCAGATACTTTGCGCCTTCTTGAATACTCAGACGTCCCGCAATCTGGCTCATCGGTGCAAGAAGCGGAAGGCCACCATTTCTTGGATCGAATAACGTCTCATAAGCAACACCTTTCACTTTTCCATTTAGCAGCGCATCTGTCTGTGGTTTGTCTGCTGCCAGATGAAGATATGTATAAAGAATCAGTCCTTCATGAAATAGAGGATATTCTTCCGGAAGAGGCTCCTTTACTTTGATCATCATCTCAGAAATATCCCAGACTTCTTTCGCTGTATCAAGCAGTTTAGCCCCCGCTGCATCATATTCATCATCCGAAAATCCTGAACCGATACCGGCACCTTTTTCAATATAAACATCATGGCCTGCACTTACATAGCTCTTAACGTTATCTGGTGTCATACCTACACGAAACTCGTTGTTCTTAATTTCTTTTACACATCCTACTCTCACTTTTTTACCTCCTTAATGTTCATAGTGATTTTTGACTGCTCGTAATCGTGTACAGTTTTTGGTGATTAATATTTTCCACAAATATATTTTTATGAAGAATATTATTCATTTGTTTCAAAAATTATGTTACCACACATCATTATAACATTCAATAAAAGTTATTTTTTTCACACATCTTTTATTATGTTAACATTATGTCAATTGTATCTACAATTGAGCTTGCATATTTTACTATTTCATGTTTAAATATAAACGTAAGGTATGAATGATTTCCGGAGGTAAGGATTATGAAAGAACTTAGAGAGACCATCCATAATGCCAATTTAACAAAAACTCAAAAAGTAATCGCCAAATTCATTTTGGACAATTCTGCAGATGCGTGTTTCATGACTTCCACGGAGATTGCTTTAAAGTTGGGAGTCAGTGAATCTTCCGTTATCCGTTTCAGCCGCTCCTTGGGTTACATTGGTTTTATGGATTTTCAAAAAGCACTTCGCAAAGACTACCAGGGAAAGGTTTTAAGTATCTCCAGCAATATTACTGTGCCTTCTCAGCGTATTGCGAAAAGAGCAAAACTGGAAAACAGTTCAGATTACATTAACCGGCATTTTAAAAATGCAGTAAAGAATCTGGAAAATGTATTTGCCCAAAATTCCATCCAGACTTTTGAAGAAGCTGCTGATATAATCATTTCCAGCAAACGAAAATATATTGCTGCCTCCAGAGGGAACACTTGTCTAAGTGATTATTTTCTTCTGTATTTGAAGCAAATGGTTCCTCATGTGGTCATGACAAACACGAACTCTATTAGCCCAATCGATCATATGTGTAACATCTCCAAAGAAGACTGCCTGATTATTTTCAGTTTTCCAAGGTATTCTTCCATGGATAAGATTACTGCCGAAATGGCACACGATGCAGGTGCGAGCATCATCGTTATCACAGACAAGCCCAGTGCTCTTCTTTCCCAATATGCAACGGTACTTTTGACAGTATCCGTAGACAGCAATGCCTTTTTTAACTCTTTGGTAGGCCCACAGTTTGTAGTAGAAGCACTATTGGAGACCATCAGCCATAAGGTAAAAGGAATTGAAAAAAGGCTGAAGAAAATTGACCAGTATCTTGGACGACTCGGGAATTATTAGTCATGTCAATCACCATTGTCCTGCTGATATATAATATGCAGAAAGCCAGGAATTCTATCACAAATTCCTGGCTTTTCTATAAATCCATATTTATTTATGCCTCATCAATTGCTTTTCCAATGTCATGTCTCATATACTTGTTATCGAACTGTACCCAATCGGTTGCAGCATATGCATTGGCTCTTGCTTCTTTCAGGTCTTTTCCTTTTGCCGTAACTCCAAGCACACGACCGCCATTCGTTACGATCTGATCTCCGTCAAATTTCGTTCCGGCATGGAAACAGTAATAACCTTCATGCTTTTTGAATTCTTCTAATCCTGTGATTGGAAGTCCTTTTTCATATTTGACCGGATAGCCTTCACTCGCCAGTACTACACAGACTGCTGCATTGTCTTCAAACTGCAGATCGACCTGATCCAGCGTTCCATCGATACATGCCTCAACAACTTCAATTATATCGTTCTTCATCCTCGGAAGTACTACCTGTGCTTCCGGATCTCCGAATCTTGCATTATACTCCAGAACTTTTGGCCCATCCTCGGTCAGCATAAGTCCAAAGAAAATAACTCCTTTGAAAGGTCTTCCTTCCGCCTTCATAGCATCTACGGTTGCCTGATAGATATATTTATTACAGAAGTCCTCTACTTCTTTTGTATAGAACGGACTTGGAGAAAATGTTCCCATTCCTCCGGTATTCAGTCCAGTATCCCCATCACCTGCACGCTTGTGATCCTGTGCGGAAGTCATCGTCTTGATTGTATTCCCGTCTACAAAGGACAGCACAGATACTTCACGGCCAGTCATGAACTCCTCAATAACCATCTCATTTCCGGCTGAACCAAATTTCTTATCCAGCATGATTGTCTTTACGCCGTCTTTTGCCTCTTCCAGATTCTGACAGATCAGTACACCCTTTCCAAGAGCCAGTCCGTCCGCTTTCAGAACGATCGGGAATTTTGCTGATGTTTCCAGATACATGATTGCCTGCTCCGGGTCCGTAAAATTCTCATAAGCTGCGGTAGGAATATTGTATTTTTTCATCAGGTCTTTGGAAAATGCTTTGGAGCCTTCCAGAATTGCTGCATTTTTTCTTGGTCCAAATGCACGGATACCTGCTGCTTCTAACTCATCCACCAGACCTCCGACCAATGGATCATCCATTCCGACAATTACAAGATCTACTTCTTTTTCCTTTGCAAATGCGACAATCTTTTCAAATTCCATAGCACCGATCGGAGCACATTCTGCATATTCTGCAATTCCTGCATTTCCCGGTGTACAGTAGATCTTATCCACTTTATCACTCTTTGCCACACAATATGCGATTGCATGCTCTCTTCCGCCACTTCCAACTATCAGTACTTTCATTTTGTTCCCTCCATCCTGCAGTTCTTGACTGATTACTCAGTAATGTTTACTTTTCCATTCTCAACCCTTACTTTCCCATTTGCGATCAGATTGATTGCCTGGGGAAGAATCTTCCACTCTGCCTGTTCCATCACACGACGCTGAAGCATTTCAGGAGTATCCCCCTGCTGAACTTCCACCGCTTTTTGTAAAATAATCGGGCCTGTATCCGTCCCTTCATCTACAAAATGAACTGTTGCACCTACTACTTTTACACCTCGTGCAAGTGCCGCCTCATGCACTTTTAAACCATAGAAGCCTGTTCCACAAAATGATGGTATCAGAGATGGATGAATATTGATGATACGGTTTCTGTACTTTTCAATCATTGCCGGAGGAATCACTACAAGGAATCCGGCGAGAACAATCAAATCTGGTTTCAGTTCATCCACCGTCTCCATAAATTTCTCATTAAATTCTTCTCTTGAAGCATATCCTTTCGGTGAAACGCATAATCCTCGGACTCCATGATTTTCAGCTCGTTCCAGGGCATAAGCATTCTTGTTGTTACTGATCACTCCGGTAATCTTTGTATTGGTAATGGCACCGGATTCCACCGCATCAATGATTGCCTGTAGATTCGTTCCGCCACCGGATACCAGAACAACTACATTTAACATAATGTAACTCCTTTTTCTCCTGCTTCTACATGACCTACTACATATGCATCTTCACCTGCTGCTTTTATTGCTTCCATTGTCTTATCTACATCTTCCGGAGCAATCGCAAGCACCATACCAAGTCCCATGTTAAACGTATTGTACATCATTTCTTCTGCAATATCTCCTTCTTTTGCCAGGAGTTTAAAGATTGCAGGAACTTCATAACTGTTTTTCTCTACAACTGCACGAATTCCATCAGGAAGCATTCTTGGAATATTCTCATAGAATCCGCCACCGGTAATGTGACTGCATCCTTTTACAGTTACACCGCTGTTCTTAATGCTCTTTAAAGCTTTCACATAAATCTTTGTTGGAGCAATCAGAGCCTCACCCAATGTTTTTCCCAATTCATCATAATATGTATCCAAAGACTCTTTTGTCATTTCAAACACTTTACGTACAAGTGAGAAACCATTACTATGCACTCCGCTGGATGCCATTCCAACTAACACATCACCCGGCTTGATGTTCTCTCCGTTGATAATATCTTTCTTATCTACAACGCCCACTGCAAATCCTGCAAGATCATACTCATCGATTGGCATAAGACCTGGATGTTCTGCAGTTTCTCCACCAACAAGCGCACATTCAGACTGCTTACATCCTTCTGCAACACCACTCACAATTGTAGCAATCTTTTCCGGATAGTTCTTTCCGCAGGCAATATAGTCCAGGAAGAATAATGGTTCTCCACCTGAACATGCAATATCATTCACACACATAGCAACTGCATCAATACCGATTGTATCGTGTTTATCCATTACAAATGCAAGTTTTACCTTCGTTCCGCAGCCATCAGTTCCAGACAAAAGAACCGGCTCCTCCATTTTTTTGATGCCACTCAGATCAAAAGCTCCGGCAAATCCACCAAGGCCACCAAGTACTTCCGGTCTCATCGTCTCTTTTACATGTTTTTTCATCAACTCTACTGACTTATATCCGGCTTCAATATCAACGCCTGCGTTCTTGTAATCCATAACATTTCTCCTTGTATTCTATGATTTTAATTTTGACTAGTTTCGGATGTGGACCGTAACTTTATTTCTGTGCAAGATAAGCTTCATAACCAATTTCATCCAGTCTTGCAGCTTTCCCCTGTACAGTCTCTTTCATTTCTTTCGTATATGCTTTTAATTGATCAAGCAGTTCCGGATCTGACACTGCCAGAATCTTTGCTGCCAGAATTGCCGCATTCATGCCTCCGTCTATCGCAACCGTTGCTACCGGGATTCCTGGTGGCATCTGTACAATAGAAAACAATGCATCTTCCCCTGCCAGATTTTTCCCTGACATCGGAACACCGATGACCGGCATTGGGAATAACGCGGCACACATTCCAGGAAGATGTGCTGCCATTCCTGCTCCCGCGATGATTACTTTGATTCCCTTTCCTTCTGCTGACTTTGCCCAGTCAAAGAACACATCCGGCTCACGATGAGCGGAAATGATCGTCATCTCATAATCAATACCGAACTTTTCCAGCATTGCTGCAGCCTTACTCATAACTTTCAGATCTGAGTCGCTGCCCATAACAATTCCTACTTTTGGCATATTCTTCATCCTTTCTCATTTGAGACGTCTCAAACGCCTATATCACGAACAAAATTCGCCTGAAATTCATGATACCTTATTTGTTATAATTTTTCAACGGTTCATTTAAAATCTCTGTTCCCGGAAGTACAAATCTTCCGTTTTCCAGAAGTGTAATTTCTGTTCCCGCTGCTGTTACTACCGTAATACTTTTCAGTTCTTCATATGGAATGGTAATATCTGTATGGCAGTGGAAATATGCTTTTGATACATCTTCTTTTCTTTGAATCGAAACCGAATTATCTCTTGCTATAATTTCTTTGCCGTTCGGATTATAAACCTTGATATCCTCACACCAGCTGTAACAGGTATCTCCCAGTGCAAAATGCGGTCCCATCTTCTCTGCAATCAGGATTGGCATCTTGTCTTCAATCCCATATTTCTTCGCCGCCACATAAGCTGTCGTATTCGTACCGATCGCAAACTCTCCCATCGGAAGCGTCGGATGCTTATACAAAACATTATCATGGATATAGGCTTTATTTTCCAGGTCGCGTTCAAAATTTCCACAATTATAATCTGCAATCATTCCGTTTGCAAATGTAATCTCCAGATCACGATACTGTAACCCATTCAGATATACCTTACTGACATGTAAGGTTCCATTGGTTCCTTCCAGTACTGGCGAAGTAAACACCTCTCCAACCGGAATATTCACATCTGCCACACAGTTTTCAAAAATAGTTTCTTTTTCAGGATTTTGAAGCTTATGAAGCTGTACTCTCAGATTCGTACGGTTCCCGTTACCTCCAAGGATATGCACATATTCTCCCTGGTCCAACGCATCTATCAGTGTCTGCTGTACTTTTTCATAAATTGCAGCATCCAGAGTATTGATACGTATGATCTCTTCAAAGATTTCTTCATACTGATCACCAATCTCTGGTACTGGATATGCAATTATAGTAAAGCTGCTCTCATCCCCCGGGATATATTCATTGACCAGCTGACTGTGACGGCCGTCAAAAAGCAGTGACAGTTCTTCCTGTTTTTCACTTAACTTACATGCACTGTCTTTCTGTACAGGCTCAAATGGCTCCTCTCCAAATGTCCCCATACAGGCAGGACCTGCAAACTGAGCAGCCATATCCCTATGATGCTCATATGTGGTCTTTATCACCTCAAGCTTACGCTCTATAAACTTTTTATCCAGGAATAATGCCTGATCATCCTTGTGATCATAATCATACTGTTTGTTCGCACTTGCTCCATAATAACCAATTTTTCGATGCTGTCGTTTCGTCAGCGCATTGATTGCAGCACGGTAAATAACCGGTCTGAGACCCATTTTTTCAAAATTCTCAATTGCTTTTTTTACCACCCGCTCAAAGCCCAGGACATAACGGATATTTACAACCGATTTTTTTGACAGATCTTTTCCTGTATTGATGAATCCGATTCGATATCCTTCTGTATAGACATCCGCCATCTTTTGAATCGTCTCCTCTGGAAGAGATGCGAGATATCTGGAAGTCTTTAATTCGTTTTCACTGATATATTCGCCAAACTGATACAGATATTTTTCATCATCCAGATTTTGATTCAAGATAATATCTGTAGCAAAAGACTCTTCCGGACAGATCTGCTCTCTAATCCGGTCAGCCACAAACACATCACAATAATCACTCGCGCACCAGTAGATCGTATCTCGGATACTTTCTGCTGCCGGTATGCTTTCTTCAAACTGATTATATATTTCAATCAAAAGCTCAAACAGTATATCCAGATACTCTGTATTTCCTTCAAACACATATACTATCGTTCCTCTTAGTTCAGTATACAGGAAACTCAGTAATTTCCCATATTCTTTACCAAGGATTTCTTCCGCATAATCTGGATTTGCGTAACTTGTATCATAATGGTCCGGGAGAACATCCTCATAAAGCCGATGATTCCAGTTTCTTAAAGTTTCCAGATCTGCATTCTGATATCTGCCACTTAACAATTCATTTCTTATTTCATCAATCATAATGGCAAATTCAGCCATTTTCTGAAAATAATCCAGAAAAGGCTTTTCCACTGTCTCTTCTTCTTTTATCAGATGGATTCTGGAAATTGCCAGTTCATATCTTTCTTCAATCATTTAAAACAGCCCCCTGACAAATAATAAAACCAGTGTCAGCAGAAATATGCCATTTGACGTAATTCCCACTTTACAGGTTATGTAATTTTTGTCTCTTTCTTTTAATCCTTTGATTCCAAGAAATATCCCGATAACCGATAAAGCCAGCGTTCCTAATCCCAGGAAGCCGATCAATATATTCACTTCCCCCTTCGCCAGATACGCAAACATAATCATAAAAAATAATAATAGAAAAATTACCACTGCATACGCACAGGAATATATTCCCCGTCTGGAGTGTCTGAGTGGCTTCTGTCCATACTTTGTCTTAATCAGCTTTTTTCGTTGTTTTTCTCTGGCCTTTGCAGCCGCTTTTGCTCTATCTTCTTCTGTTCTTAGCTTTCTTCTTATTAACATTTCTTCTCCTTACTGCCTCACAAATGATAAATAATATATAACCACAGAGACCTCCTATTGTATTAAGTAAAAGGTCATCTACATCAAAGCTCCCCACCTTTGTCAGTAATTGAAAAGTCTCAACACAGAGGCTGAGACCAAAACTGTAAAAAACAGTGGAAAAAAAGCTCCTGTACCTGCTCGCCATTGGCATAAAGAATCCGAATGGTACAAAAATAATCACATTTCCAAACAAGTTCGTAAACATTGCAAAGAAACCAACCTGATCACGATATTTCCAGAATCTCTTAATCTCCTGAAACAGCACAAAATTATAATGATATTCCTGCATCTCTCCAGTACGTCCGTACCAGTCAGAAAAAAGCAGAAAATATATAATAAAAACAATATATAATACAAATAAAATTTTTCCGAGAACACGGATTCTTCTATTTCTCTTTGAATCCAAATATCCAGCACCCTTTCAGTCTAGACTTTCTAAAAAATAAGCCCTTTTTTCTCCTTCAGTAAGCGTGCCCCACTCACGATTGAAATAACACCCGCTGTAATTCCTACAACTGCAATCACAATGCCAATCGCAATATTCGCCGATCCAGCAAGAGTCATTGCTTTATATGCTTTCTCATTCATATTTTATTCCCTCCGTTTTATTTCACACCATACTGTTCATAATATGCGTCAATTGCTGATTTTAATGTATCGTCAATCACAACTTTTCCTTGGCATTCTTTATTGTAAAGATGTTCTACTACCTCTTCCATTGTTACGATCGCATTCGTTTCAAATCCATAGAGATCTTTAATCTCATCAAGCGCACATTTTTCTCCACCTTTTCCGACTTCCATACGATTCAAAGACACCATAAGACCTTTTATCTCTACATCTGCAGCTCCCCTTACTTTTGGTACCGTCTCTTCCATGGATTTCCCAGAAGTTGTCACATCCTCAATCATGATCACACGGTCACCGTCTTTTAATTTACTTCCCAGGAAACTTCCCTTATCTGCTCCATGATCCTTCTCTTCCTTACGATCAGAACAATAACGGACTTCTTTACCATATAAATCACTGAATGCGATTGCAGTCACCACTGCCAGTGGAATTCCTTTGTATGCAGGTCCAAACAGCACGTCAAAATCCATCCCGTAACTATCATAGATTGCTTTTGCATAATACTCGCCCAGTCTGCGCAGCTGTGTTCCTGTAACATAAGCTCCTGCATTCATGAAAAATGGCGATTTTCTTCCACTTTTCAATGTAAATTCTCCAAATTTAAGCACATCACTCTCTACCATAAATTCAATAAATTCCTGTTTATACTGTTCCATTTTCTTCCTCCCTGTCTTCAATCATCCGGTCCGGACACAACTATTTTACAATTCCGACCATATCTTTTACGGATTCAAATCCATATTTCTTCATATACGCTTTGATTCCTTCCACTACATCCAGTGCCGCACACGGGTTATGGAAATTGGCAGTTCCGACCGACACCGCCGATGCTCCTGCCAGGATAAACTCTAACGCATCCTCTGCCGAACTGATTCCACCCATCCCGATAATCGGAATCTCGACTGCCTGTGCTGCCTGATACACCATACGCACTGCAATCGGATGTACCGCAGGTCCTGACACTCCACCCGTTTTATTTGCCACCGCAAATGTCCTGCGGTTGACATCAATCTTCATGCCTGTCAGAGTATTGATCAGAGAAATCGCATCTGCACCACCTGCCTCAGCTGCTTTTGCAATTTCCGTAATATCCGTAACATTTGGTGTTAATTTCATAATAATTGGCTGCTTTGCAATTTTCTTAATCTGTGCAGTCAATTCTTCTACATTCCTCGCATCCTGTCCAAACGCAAGAAATCCCGCATTCACATTCGGGCATGAAATATTAATCTCCATCATGTCGATTGGTTCATCCGAGAGTCTCTCTACAACTGCCAGATACTCCTCTGGCGCATGTCCACATACATTTACGATGATTTTGGTATCATACTGTTTCAGAAACGGAATATCCCTTTTACAGAACAGATCGATTCCCGGATTCTGGAGCCCGATCGCATTCATCATTCCACCGTAAACTTCTGCCACTCGTGGCGTCGGATTTCCCGGCCATGGGACATTAGCAACACCCTTGGTCGTCACTGCGCCTAACTGATTCAAGTCTACAAACTCTGAGAACTCTTCTCCTGACCCAAATGTACCAGACGCAACCGTAACCGGATTCTTCCATTCTACGCCTGCAATATTTACCCTCATATCCATTACAGTTCCACCTCCGCAGCCAGGAATACCGGACCATCTTTGCAGATCCGCTTGTTATTTACATTACTGTGGGAATCTTTTTCCTTTGATTTGCAGACACATGCAAGACATGCCCCGATTCCACATGCCATTCTTTCTTCTAAAGAAATATAGCATTCTATATTATTTTTCTCAGCATAATCCTTAATTGCACGTAGCATCGGCGTAGGCCCGCATGCATAGATAATATCAGCTTTCAATCCATTTTCCCGGATAGCATCCATAACATTTCCCTTGGTTCCTACACTTCCATCTTCCGTTGAAATATAAAGACTTCCATTTTGTTCGAATTCCTCTTTCAAAAATGTCTGTGCATTACGATAACCTACAACAATCTGCTTCTCTGCACAATTCATCTGCTTCGCCAGTTCCAGGATCGGAGGAACACCGATTCCTCCTCCCATTAAAAACACGCTCTTTCCTTCCGCCTTCTCTACAGGAAATCCATTACCAAGAGGTCCGATAATCGGAATCTGATCTCCCGCTTTCAGTTTTGAAAATTGTTCTGTTCCCGTGTTATCACCGGTCACCCGGTATACAACACGGAGACAGCTTTCATTTCTATTAATCTCACAGATACTGATCGGACGCGGAAGCAGTTTACTTGCATCTGTGGTGTACATGGAGATAAACTGCCCTGGCTTCGCTGAGGCTGCAGCTTCCGTCCGGATCCACATGCTAAAGATTCCATCTGCAAGCATCTCCTGAGATAACACTGTTGCCTGTTCTTTTTTCTTTTCCATTTTTGCTGTACTCCTTTATCGGTTTTCCAAAGCTCCTTTAATATCTGCAATCATTGCTTCAACTGCTGCTCTGGACGCGTCGCCAAAATTTTCTTCTCCATAAGCTGCATATTGTTCCTGCTTATAAGCTGCAATAATTCCCCTGGATGAATTCACAATAGCTCCCAGACCGTCTTCATTGAAGAAATGTACCAGATCTTTTCCTTTTCCTCCCTGTGCACCGTAGCCAGGTACAAGAATATAAGATTTCGGCATCACCTTTCGAAGTACTTTTCCCATCTCCGGATAGGTTGCTCCTACAACAGCTCCTACATAACTGTATTCATCTCCCATCAGTTCTTCTCCCCAGGCTGCTACTTTTTCTCCGACGAGCTCATAAAGTGGACGTCCATCAATCAGCTGATCCTGAAATTCTCCACTGGATGGATTAGAAGTTTTTACTAGTACAAAAACCCCTTTTTTCTCCTCTCTACAGACATTCAGAAAAGGATTCACACCATCAGATCCCAGATATGGATTTACAGTAACAAAATCCTCATCAAACGGTACATATGTCTTATTTCCCACTTGAACTTTTCCCAGATGACCTACTGCATATGCTGCTGAAGTTGATCCAATGTCTCCTCTTTTAATATCTCCAATAACTACAAGCCCTTTTTCTTTACAATAATCAACCGTCTTTTTAAATGCCTGAAGTCCTGGTATACCAAACTGCTCATACATGGCAATCTGAGGCTTTACTGCCGGAATCAAGTCGTAAGTTTTATCAACAATTTCTTTATTAAATTGCCAGATTGCCTCTGCAGCCCCCTCTAAAGTTTCTCCGCACTCCGCAAATGCTTTCTCCTGTACCTGTTTTGGAATATAACTCAGCATAGGATCTAATCCAACTACGATTGGTGCTCCTGTTTTTTTGATATTAGCTACTAACTGATTAATCACTGTTTCTTCCTCCTTGTTCTTTACTGTTTTTCGTATACCACTTGTCCGTCCACCAGAGTACAGATAACCTCTCCAGTCACATCAAATCCGTCAAATGGTGTATTTTTCCCTTTTGATACAAAAGTATTTTTATCAATTTTATAAGCTCTGTTAGGATCAAAAATCACAATATCCGCAATTTTCCCCTCTGACACAGATCCTTTCTCTGTAAGCCCAAGGATTTGTGCAGGGTGGTAGCTCATCTTCTCTGCCATTCCCATTATATCTATCACACCCGTCTGTACCAGACCAGTATAAGTAAGCGCTGCAGATGTCTCCAGTCCGACAATTCCAAATGCGGCATTTTTCATTGATTTATTTTTTTCTTCTGCAGCATGCGGTGCATGATCCGTAGAGATCACATCCATAGTGCCGTCTTTCAGGCCCTGTCTTAACGCTTCCACATCTTCTTTGCTGCGAAGCGGTGGATTCATCTTATAATTTCCGTCATCTCCAGGAATATCATCCGTGCTTAACATAAAATGATGAGGACATACTTCACCTGTCACCGGAAGTCCTTCCTCCTTTGCAAGACGGATCATCTTCACACTGTCTGCAGTTGAGCAATGACACAAATGAAGCCTTACTCCCGTTTCCTTGGCAAGCAGGATATCTCTTGCTACAATCACATCTTCTACGGAATTGGTAATTCCCCTTAATCCTAATTCCCTTGCCCTCTCATCCGCATTCATCACACCACCCTCAACCATAGTAATGTCTTCACAGTGAGCAAATACCGAAATTCCACACTCTTTTGCTTTTTTCATCCCTTCTCTGTATAGAGAAGCATTCATAACAGATTTACCATCTTCACTAATGGCATGGCATCCTTCTTTTGCCATACCTTCTATATCAGCCAGCTCTTTTCCTGCCTGTCCTTTCGTCACCGCACCAATCTGGATTACATGTACCGGTGATTCTATTTTTGCACGTTCATGCAGCCTTGCTACCATCTCACCAGTATCTGTCACCGGTTTGGTATTGGGCATCGCACATATAGTCGTTACGCCCCCCTTTGCTGCGGCCTTTCCTCCCGTTTCCAATGTTTCCTTATATTCCAGTCCCGGATCACGGAGATGCACATGAAGATCAATAAATCCAGGCATAACGTAACATCCCTTTGCATCAATAATACGGTCTGCTTTTTCTTCTACTTTTTCTGCGACTTTCTTAATTTTATCATCTTCAATCAATACATCGCAGCATTCATCTTTTCTGGTCAATGGATCAATTACATGTCCATTTTGAATTAAAATTGTCATATATGTTGTCCTTTCTATCCTATGATAAAACTCCATATTATGATTTATTTTATCACATGGTATGATAAAAGGGAATGCCAAAACTGGCATTCCCTTTTGATTTTTCCTTTATTGCTCACTTTGGATCACTTCAATCGCACAATCCAGCTGATTATCTGCATCCGGATTATTATCATCTCTTTCATATTCTACTTCTACATCCGGAGTAATTCCTTTTCCATTAATATTACGCCCATTCGGAGTAAAATATTCCGCAATTGTAAGTTTCACACAAGTTCCATCATCCAGATCAAATATCTGCTGAACCACACCCTTTCCGTATGTCTGCGTTCCTACGATCTTTCCAATTCCATAATCCTGAATTGCTCCAGAATAAATTTCTGATGCACTGGCACTATTACCGTTGACAAGCACTGCCAGTGGCTGATTAAACTGATGTTCTTCATCGGATTTCATCTCACTGCGATTTCCATCCTTATCTTCTGTATAGACGATCAATCCTTCCGGAAGCATCAGGTCCAGCATGTCACAAACCGTGGTAAGGGATCCTCCAGGATTATTTCTCAAATCTACGATCAATCCATTCATTCCTTGTTCTTTAAGATCTTCCAGTGCTTCTGCATACTGATCATAAGTAACCACATCAAATTCAGAGACCGCAATATATCCAATATTATCATCCAACATCTTATATTCTACCGTCTGTGCCTGGATCTTATCTCTGGTAACAGCAACTGTAATTTCTTCGCTGTCCTCTCCTCTGAGCACAGTAAGTTCCACATCTGTTCCTTTTTCACCCTTGATTTCGCTCACAACTTCCGTGAGATCTTCACCTGTAACTTCTTTTCCCTCAACCTTATAAAGGATATCATTATCCTGAAGCCCAGCCTTCATTGCAGGCGAATCCTTATAGATCTGGACCAGTGTAATGACTCCCGTGTCCATATTCTGGCTTAAGACTGCCCCAATTCCACTGTATTCTCCTTCCGTTGACTCATAAAGTGCCTTTGTCTCTTCTTCATCATAATATACAGAATACGGATCATTCAGGCCACTGATATAGCCTTTATAGATTCCCTCTTCCAGTTCTTTTTCGTCCACTTCACCAAGAAACTTCTGGTCGATCAGTTCTTTTAATTCTGCGATCTTCTTTTCTGTTGTACTTGCAACGGCTTCTCCGTTACCGCTTGCCTTTTCTTTTAATCCACAGGCCGCAAGCACTGCCACTAATAATATAGCAAGGGCGCCACAAAGCGCCCCTTGCCAAAAACTTTTTTTATCTTTCATATAATTATAACCCTATATTAGTAATATTTTTCCGGATTTACCGGAGTTCCATTCTCATTTACCTGGAAATGAAGATGAGGCCCCGTAGAATTTCCAGTAGTTCCAACAATTGCAATATTCTGACCTTTGCTTACCGTCTGGCCTGCACTCACATATATCTCATGACAATGCATATAATAAGTCGTCAGACCATTCCCATGATTGATTACAATCATATTTCCCGCATTTCCAGAGTAGCCTGCTGATACGACAGTTCCGGCTGCCGCCGCATAGATCGGTGTCCCTGTCGGTGCAGCATAATCAATTCCCTTGTGATTCGTACTTGCTCCCGCTATTGGCTGTTCACGATATCCGAATCCACTGGAAATATATGTATATCCCGGACAAGGATGTGTGAACATCCCATTTCCAGATATAACAGACGATCCCGCGCTGCCCGAATGATTCGACGCCTGTTGCTGGGCGAGTTGCTGTTCTTTTTTCTTTCGCAACGCTTCTGCAGCCGCTTTTTCCAGTTCACTCAATTTATTTTTCGTATCTCCGAGTTCACTTGCCAGCTGGTTAATCTCATCTTCTTTCGTTAAAAGAAGTTCTGTCACACTGTCCTGCTTCTCAATCATCTCATCCTGCATCGCCTGTAATTCATCATTCTCCGCCTGCAGTGCAGCTTCCTGTTCCTCTACATTCTTGACTATTTTCTGAAATTCAACAAGCATATTTCTGTCATAAGTAGAAATCGTGGAAATATATTCCGCTTTATTCAGAAAATCCCCAATACTCTTTGACTCACACAGTATCTCAATGAACTGAGTATTCCCATTTTCATACATATAACGGATTCTCTTCTTCATACTCTCATACTGGTCATCTTCATCAACTTTCGCCTGAATCAGTTCTTCTTCTTTTTCGCCGATTTCAGTTTCTTTCTTTTCAATCTTCTTCTTAATTTCTTCCATCTGAGAGACCACAGACTTCAGTTGCTTCGAAAGAGATGCCTTCTCATTCTCTGCATCTTTTTTCTTTTTTTCTAATTCTTCTGCCTTTTTCTTGGTGTCATCAATTTCTGTAGCATGGGCGGTTGTTGCCATGCCCAGGCAAAGTGTAAGTATCAGCAGAAGACTTATCAACCTCTTCCCTCGCATCATATGTATCCCCTTTCCGGAATATGCTGTTATACTTTTAAGTGCTTACGGATTGTAAAGAAACTTCCGAGGAAACCAATTCCCACACCTAATAAGATTCCTACCGGAAGTAATACCCTGTAAACTGTTGCAACCGGAAGAAAATCAACAATATTATTCAACAAGCTGAATTTAGTCATAATATATTCAACCACTTTATCATATAAAAAGAAAAGCAATGCCAGAGGAATGACAGCACCTACCGCTCCAATAATCAGACCTTCAATAATAAAGGGAGCTCGGACAAATCCATCTTTCGCTCCAATATATTTCATAATCGCAATTTCCTCACGTCTGACTGTAATACCCATCGTAACAGTATTGCTGATCAGGAATACGGAAACCGCAAGCAATATTCCTATAATCACCGCAGACACATAACCAACCAGTTTGTTTACACTGGTCAATGTTTTCGCAACTACATCAGATTTATTTACTTTACGTACACCCTCCAGACTTTCAGCATACTCAACAACTGCTTTCTGTTTGGATACATCTGACATATATACTTCATAGTTATCAGAATTAGCAAGCGGATTGTCATCTTTAAATCCATCTGCAAGATATTCCGAATCTTCTCCAAAATAATCTTCCTTAAATGTATCCCATGCGGAATCTGCACTTATATAGTTGACTTCAAGGACCCCATCCGTATTTTCTAATTGCTCACCAATTGCATCTTTTTGCTCCTGTGTCGCGTCTTCATCAAAGAATACGGTAATTGCAACTCCCTCTTCTGCCTTCTCCACCATATAGCTGAAATTGACTACTATAGAAAAGAACAACCCGAACAGAAAGATACATGCAGACATCGTTGCGATGGATGCAATGGAAAACATCTTATTTCTCCCGATGTTCTTTACCCCTTGTTTCATCGAATATCCTAAAGTACTAATTCTCATTATTATACCCACCTTTTTTCTCGTCGCTTACAATGACTCCCTTTTTCATTGTAACAACTCGCTTCTTCATCTCGTTTACAATCTCCTGGTTATGGGTAACAACCAGTACGGTTGTTCCTCTGTCATTCGCCTCCTCCAAAAGCTTCATAATCTCCCATGAATTTGTAGGATCCAGATTACCAGTAGGTTCATCTGCCAGCAAAATCGTCGGTTCATTCACAATTGCTCTTGCAATTGCCACTCTCTGCTGCTCACCACCGGAAAGTTCTCTTGGATAAGACTTATACTTTTGTGCCAGCCCTACCAGAGAAAGAGCCGCCGGAACTTTTTTCTTAATCACACGGCTCGGCGTTTCCGTTACCCGCTGTGCAAATGCAATATTTTCATAGATATTTCTGTCTTTTAAAAGTCTGAAATCCTGAAACACAACACCGATTCCTCTTCTGTACATCGGAATCTTACGATGTTTCATTCGGTTCAGATTATGTCCATTTACAATAATGGTACCGGATGTAGGCTCCAGCTCTTTCATGATCAATTTAATCAAAGTTGATTTTCCTGATCCGCTGTCTCCCACAATAAATACAAACTCGCCCTGTTCGATTTTTAAATTAATACCGTTCAGAGCAGCAACCCCTTTTGAGTACTCTTTCGTTACTTCTCTTAGTTCAATCATAATTTCCTCCTGATTATTAATACTCCAGCGACTCCATATACTTCATATATTTCACAACCATAAGCGCAATTTTAAAAGTAATAGCGTCTTCAAACACACGCAGATCAAGTCCTGTGCTCTTCTGAAGTTTATCCAGCCGGTATACCAGTGTATTACGGTGGATATACAACTGTCTTGATGTTTCGGACACATTCAGATTATTTTCAAAAAATTTATTGATTGTTGTCAATGTTTCCTCATCAAAATCATCCGGAGATTTCCCCTCAAAAATCTCACGTATAAACATCTTACAAAGTGGAATTGGAAGCTGATAAATCAGACGTCCAATTCCCAAAGCACTATATGCAATCACATTACGTTCACTAAAGAAGATCTTGCCTACATCAAGCGCAAGCTTGGCTTCTTTATAAGATTTAGACACTTCTTTAATGTCATTTACAACCGTTCCGTATGCGATGAGAATATCTTCTTCTCCTTCTTCTTTCAGAAGTGCATACATATTCTGAGCCATCTTTTCCAGCTCCACATGACCGTCACTTGGCTCCAGTTCTTTTACCACGATAATATTCTTCTCATCTACTGCTGTCACAAAATCTTTTGCACGGTTACCCAGCAGATTTCTTACATTATCAAGAGCATTGCTGTCTTTTTCGTGCTTTGTTTCAATAATAAAGATAACACGTCTTACTTCTGTGTCAATATGTAATTTTTTGGCACGATTATAGATGTCTACCAAAAGTAAGTTATCAAGCAGCAGATTTTTAATAAAATTATCCTTATCAAATCTTTCCTTATATGCCACCAAAAGATTCTGAATCTGAAATGCTGCAATCTTCCCTACCATGTACACATCGTCACTTCCGCCATTTGCAAGAAGTATATACTCCAGCTGGTGCTCATCAAAAATCTTAAAGAACTGATATCCCTGTACAACCTGACTGTCTGCCGGGGATTCCACAAAGGAAACTACCTCTTCAACGTAGTTTGCCTGATCTGAAAATGTGCTTGCAAGAGATTTACCGTCGGTGTCCATTACGCAGAAGTCAATTCGTGTAATCCCTTTCAATCCTTCAATTGTGTTTTGAAGTATTTGATTAGATATCATATTCCATCTCCTCCACTCTTTTCAATATACATTTTTCACAACAAAATACTGTCTATCAAAAGCAAAATGCATATTATCAAGTATTATACTAATATATATTACCAAAAAAATAAAGAGGAAATCATACTTTTTTGTTGATTTCCTCATGTTTTTCACACAAAAAACACACTTTTTATCATGTACATAGTGACGAAAAGTAAATTCTTATATTTTTCTTATTTCATAAAGTCATCTTATGATTCGATCCGTTTCCTCTTTTCCATCTCCCGCTTGAATATGTGACGCAGCAAAAACTGTGCCATACGTCCCTGACCAAACTTTGGATTCTCTGTTGCAAATGCGTTCTTTCCCATCCCCATCCAGATTCGGGCATCCAAAAGACATCTGTTTTTCACAATAAAGTCTTCCTGAAGAGGAGAAGAAAGTTCGGATAAAATGCAGTCTACCTCTCCACCGTTAATCGCATTGACCAACATATCATCTGCTCTATCCTGCGCAGATACTTTCGCCATTCCAATAATCTGAAGTCCACTATATGAGTGCTGAAGGAAATTATATGCCTGTTGTCCTTCCTCTTCCGATTCTACCAAAAGATATACCCTTCTATGATTCTTATGAAGATATCTCAGGAACATTTTCAAAAATACTCTCTTATCAGTCTCCTGCAAATACTTACGGTCTGTCACACCTGCCGCTTCCAATATCATCTTATCGCCTGCCAGAACCAGATCAAATTCACCGACTTTTTCCTTAAGCTCCGGCATGTCATCCATTTGCATCAATGCATTTATCGTTACAAATTCCACAATACTTACCGGCTCAGATTCCAGACATTCTATGGACTCTTTCATTGCCTCCTTGGCCATGCAGTTATCTATCTCTATATCTAAAACATTAATTCTATTGTCCATAACTTCACCTGCCAATATTTCTACCAGTTGTTCGATTATAGCAAATGAATATCCTGTTTTCAACCTTTATCATCAAATCTTCACACTAATTAATATTCGTAATATTTTTGTTATTTTTTTGTATTTCCCGTTTTTTTTTCGTCATCAATCCTCCAATTCTTCCGGTTTCTTTCGAAGAAAGCGATCTCCATCCATCCCGCATCACACGGTCCAGCAGTCCCAATTCATCTGCGATTTCATATTTCAGTTTTTCTTCTGGTGTTAATTCATCCATTTTTACTGGTTTTCCCTTTTTGGCAGTCATAGCGATTCCCCTTTCATTTTTAGTAAGTATTACCTTTTTACAGGGGAATATACAAAAGAGTCATTGCAAAATGATAACCGTAATTTGCAGTGACTCTTTTATTTTTAATCCATTGGTTCATCCGGAATAATAATTGCTGCAATAAAATATGCAAGGATTCCAGAACAAGCCGCAAATGTGATTAACACGAACGCCAGCCTGATCAGCGTTGGGTCTATATTGAGATATTCACCAATTCCTCCGCACACACCACATACCATTCTGTTTCTTCTTGACCGGTATAATTTTTTCTGTTCCATAAAATGTACCTCCTTTTTTATTCTTGATGTTCTTTTGTCTGTTTAAACTGTACAATAATCTGTCCGATTCCGCAGTCCAGATTCATTTCTCTGGCAGCATGATTATCTATATATTCATCATGACCAATTCCAGAATATCTGCTGTCACCACACACAACTTCTCCAATTCCACAACTGATATCATAATTATAATCTTCTTTGCAGCCGTCTACAGTCATATGAATCTCTCCAACACCGCACTCAATTTCCAGCGCATTCTTCACATTTCCGGACGCTGTTATACTGCCAGCCCCACATTGAAACTCTGCTTCTGACACATCAAAGGAATTGACATTCACTTCTCCCGCTCCTGCATCTATTGAAAAACAGTCTGCGGAGACATAGTCCATATTGAGAACACCTGCCCCCAATTCTACAGAAACTTCTTCAAACCTGATATTTTGAGGAATATAGATTCTGATCCTTCCCACGCTAAGCTGATTCATATGTGTCAGATTTTTATTCGTTGTCAGATACAATGTATCACCATCTGCATACGACCAAAACCCCAGTCGTTTACTTAATCCTTCTGTTTCTACAAGGATTTCCTCATCCTCTGTTTGAATAAATTCCACATTCCCTGCAAATAATTCTCCTTCAATCTCCCGGATTCCACTGTAAGAAGCAGTCGTAGCCGTCTGCACATAATCATTATCAACCAGATCATCCTCCGTATCTTCATCCTGATGGGACCCCCATCCGATTCCATACGGGAACTTTGCTTCCAGAGCTTCTGCAGTAACACCCATCGCAAATGCAGCCACACAGCAGATCAATCCAACTGCCGCGGTAATCCCACACACAATCCAGAAAATCTTCCAGCCTTTTTTCATTCCTTATGCCACCGCCTTTCTATGAAACGGCCACCGGCAAATCCATACAATTCCCCTAACAATTCCAGGGAATACAATCATACAAAGTCTGACTCCCGCCACCGTTCCTATAATTCCAATCACAGTTAAAATAAGCCCTGTTCCCAAAAGTGCAAGACCAACTGCAATCTCCGGAATCATGCTCATGATCCCAGAGCACACAAGAACAATCCCGATTACAGCAATTGCAACACATACCACTACAATCGCAATAAACACGCAGAACACTGCAGCCAGAATTCCCAGAACAGCAGCCGCAATTCCAATTGCTATCGGAATGATTATCGGAGCTGCGATCACCAGAATCGCAATAATCAGTATTATTTTGAGTGTCTTACTGGTTCTTGGGGAACTGCTTTCCTTCTTCTGTTCATAAGATGTTCCATTATCCTGATAGTGATATTCATTCTCGCACTTCTGTTCTTCATTTTCTCTTCCCGCAGGCATCTTTCGGTCATCAAATCTTGCATCCTGATATCCCGTTTCTGTATATTCTCCAGACTCTGTCACCCGGTCTCCGAGATCAGCCTTTATATTCACTGCAACTTTCTGTGGGCTTTCCAATTCTGCAATCACTTCCTGCTCATTCTCTTCTCCCGCATCATCAAAGTAGTCGTTATAATACTTCATTGCATCTACTCGCTCATATTCCGGTATATCCTGCAATAATGCAGCCAATTCTGTCATAAACTCTATGCGGTTCATGCAGTCACACCTCCCTCAAATAATTCATTGATCTTCTTTGTATACTTTTTCCATTCTGTCTGATAAAGATTCAACTGTGCCATTCCTTTTTCCGTCACCTTATAGTATCTCCGATTCCTTCCGTCAAATTGGCGGTCATATACTTCCAGACATTCATCCTTCTGCAGTCTCCGAAGTACCGGATACAGTGTGGACTCAGACACATCTATGGCCTTCCTTACATCCTGAGTAATCTTATACCCGTAAGTGCCTTCTGCTTCTCGTGACACAACAGCCAGTACAATAGCATCCAGCAGAGCCGCTCCGGTGTTAAATACCATATGCTCACTCCCTTCCTTACTATTAAATTTATAATATGAAGTATTTTTATAATATTATTTCATTGATCATATTATATTCCGTATAATATCATTTGTCAACACACATTATATTATTTTAGAAATAAAAAGGATTGCTGAAAATTGAACCTTCAACAATCCCATTTTTTTCATATACTTATTTCTTTTCTCATGGTAAAAGAATAGATAATTTTCTCTTTCACTTTCTTTCCTGACATCTGTTCCAGTGCTCTCGCATAATAGTCCAGCTGTGCATGATATTTCTCTGCCAGTTCATTTTCATCATAGATCTGATCCGTCTTATAATCCAGTACGACCAATTCTCCTTCTTCTTCAAAATAAGCATCTATGATTCCCTGAACCAGAATCAGTTCTCGCTCCTGTTCTCCGTCATATATTTCCTTTGCATCTACTCCTAACACAAATGGCTGTTCTTTCCACAAAAGCCTCTTACCAGCGGACCTCTTCATTCTCTCACCTGTCCTGGTATTTAAGAAAAACAAGATATCTTTTTTCCTGATACAGTCTGCCATATCTTGTGTCATCTTTCCTGTTTCCACATACATCTTTAACTGTATCTTCAGCGTTTCCTCCTTGTATTCTTGTGAAAAATCCAAAAGCTCCATCACGCGATGATACGCTGTACCTCTGGACGCGCCGGTAAGTTCGTCTGTCTCCTGCATAAACTTTGGAAGAAGAGGTACTACTTCAGTCTCCTCATACAAAAGTTCTCCCAACTCTCCTTCTGACTCTTCTGTCTGCTCCATCTGATAAGTCCTTTTCTTGAGTTCAGAAACAGTAAATTTCAATTTTTGTGTATAGCTGGATACATATGGATAGGTATATCCAAACTGCTCCCGGATCTTCTCAGAAACAACTGGATCATAGATCTTTTCCGTATCCCAATTTTCAAGAATCGTTTTTGTCAGCTTCCCGACCGTTTCCTCTTCCACAAATTCTTTGACGATATCTACGATCGTTAACTTGTGTATCTGAATCGGGACTTCATCTCCTTTCCTTACAAGTGCCGGAAGAATCCAGTCCCAGTAGGTGGAAGCCGTACTCAGCATTTCAAATGTCAGCTCTTCCTTCTCCTGCCATCTGACCATTTCATATTCTTCCATTTTCTTTTCCAGATTCGATAGTGTCCCTGTTAAGATCAGTTTCTCTTTTGCCCGAGTCAATGCTACATAAAGAACCCGAAGTTCTTCTCCCAGACTATCCAGAACCTCTTCTTTCTGGATTACTTTCTTAATGATACTGGGACTTTTGGTACGCTGTTCCAGATCGACCGCATCCAGTCCGATTCCATGCCTTGCATGCAGTACTACACTGCTTCTGGCATCCTGAAGATTAAACCGCTTTCCCATTCCTGCCACGATCACAATCGGGAATTCCAGTCCTTTACTTTTATGGATCGTCATAATACGCACTGTATCAGACTGTTCATCTTCCATACTTGCTTCTCCATAATCCACATCATACTTCTGCAGTTGCTCAATATACCGGACAAAATGAAATAATCCTTTATAACTGGTATTTTCAAATACCCTGGCTTTCTCAATCAGCATATCTAGATTTGCCCGCCTCTGATTCCCTCCTGGCATCGCAGAAACATAATCCCCATATCCTGTTTTATCCAGAATTTCCCTCAAAAGCTCATGCATCGGCGTATAAGGAACAATTTTTCGAAATTCATCCATCTGTCCCAGACACATCTCCAGTTTCATCCGGATCTTTTTGCTTGCTCCACTCTTTCGATAATCTGCCACAGCCTGATAAAACGAAACCTCTTTTCCATAACTTTTTAAAACCGCCAGTTCTTCATCTGTTAATCCCCCGATAGGAGACGCAAGCACCGCTGCCAGTGGAATATCCTGTCTTCGGTTATCAAGTGTCCGCAGATAATCCAGAACAAGCCCTATCTCCCGCGTTGCAAAATATCCTTCTCTCGTACTTGCATATACCGGAATTCCCTCGCGGCTCAGAACTTCTGTAAATAGGTCTGCGTAACCGCTGATACTTCTGGTAAGAATTACAATATCAGAATATCTCGCAGAACGGAATTCCCCTGTTTTTTTATCGATCACTTTCTGACTCTGAACCAGATCTCGGATTCGTCCTGCAATTGCCCGTGCCTCCAGTTCTCTTGCAGAAATCGACTCATGTACCTCTTTCCAGTCATCCATATCTTCATCAATTACCAGTACTTCTGTATCCAGATTATTCCCTTCCGGATAATCTGCACCCGGATACAATGCAGCCTGATCATCATAGACAATTCCTCCAAGGCTTCTGGTCATAATCTGTCGGAAGATTACATTTACACTTTCCAGCACTTCTTTGCGGCTCCGGAAATTTTTATGAAGATCAATCCTTTGTGTCTGGTTGTCTTCTGTATCATAAGTATCAAACTTTTCCAAAAACAACTCTGGTCTGGAAAGTCTGAACCGGTAGATACTCTGTTTCACATCTCCCACCATAAAGATATTATACCGCCCTGACCCACAGGTAGAGATACTGTTCAGGATTGTTTCCTGGATCAGGTTACTGTCCTGATATTCATCAATCATAATTTCCACAAACTGCTGCTGATATTCTTCTGCGATTTCAGAAGGAACCATCCCTTCTTCTGTCTGATCCGTTAAAATTCGAAGCGCATATTGCTCCATATCCGAAAAATCAATCATATTCTGAGCACGCTTTTTTTCTTCAAACCGATCTGAAAATATCTTTACCAGCTCTATGAGCTCGGATACCGCAGGATAGCAGGATTTCAAATTCTCCGCCATCTTTTCCGGATCCTGGTAAAAATACTGGTTAGCCAGACTCTTTACCATTCCTTTTACTTCCTCCCGGATTGCTTTTGCATACTCTGTCTTTTTCTGCGATACGGTCTTATCTTTAAGAGGAGCAAGTCTTGTCCATCTAATATTTTGCATTGACTCCGATAACCTTACATAATTTTTCTGCTTAAGAAGATCTTCAATCAGAAGCTGATCTTTTCTGAATGCGATTTCATACGCTGCTGGTCCATCCTCTTCTTCACAAACCGCGATTCCCTGCTCTGTCAGTTCTCTGGCATCTTCCAAATATCTTCTGACATGTTCCATGACTCTTGAAATGCTTGCACTTTGCTCCAGTTCCTGCACATTTTCCACCTGATAAGCTTCTGCACAGGAAGTAAGCCATCCGTCGGCATCTGGATAACTTCTGGAAAACTCATAGATCTTCAATATCAGCTCTTCTATCTTTTTATCACTTCGTCCGGTTCCATAGGCATTCACAAAATCCAGAAATCTCTGTTCTCCCTCCTGATACTTTTCTTCCAGAATTTCTCCCAGAACATCATGTCGCAGAAGTTTCAGTTCTCCCTCTTCTCCGATTCGAAATCCCGGATCCATGTCAATTGCATGAAAATGATCCCGGATCACAGACAGACAAAAGCTGTGAATTGTTGTGATCTGTGCATTATGGATCAACGTCGCCTGATGCTTTAAATGTTCATTTTGTGGGAATTCTTCCAGTTTTTTTTCAATAGCATTTCGAATTCTCTCCTTCATCTCAGCCGCTGCTGCTTCTGTGAAGGTCACAATCAGAAGACGATCCACATCAATTGGGCGCTCATCTCTGGTAAGCATCGATATAATCCGTTCCACCAGTACAGCTGTCTTTCCGGAGCCTGCTGCAGCCGAAACCAGGATGTTACGATTTCTCAAGTCTATAACCTTCTGCTGCTCTTTTGTCCATTTTACACCCATATTTACTCGTCTCCTTTCTGCTCCTTTTTTCGTTCTTCTCTTACCATTGCTGCCATCGCTTCTTCTTTTCCGGTTGTTCCAATATCACGGTATCTATATCCCGGGATTGTACCATCAAATCCACATACATGATGGTATGGGCAGAAATCACATCCTGTCTCCTGCCCTCTGCGGTATGGTGCTGCCGCTGTATCTCCGCTTAATATTTTTTTTCTTGCCTCATCAACTTTTTTTACAGCATAAGTCATCATTGCCTGAAATTCTTCATCTGATACCACTTTAGAACTCTTTGCAAGACTTCCGTTCTTATTGTATTTTACAGGGACTGCCAGAGATTCCCCTTCTTTTCTGTGTTCCAGATGTTCCAGAGAATCTGCATTCAGATTGATCATTCCATCTGGTTTTAATTCCCTTAATACAGCCTCTTCCAGACTGCCCTCCTGCAGATCCACCAAAGGATCCTGAATTCGATAATAAAATACTCCTGCCGGAATCACCTCTTTTTGGGGATGTCTTTTCTGCTCATTTTTCACTGCTGCATCCATATAGACCATCAGTTGAAGCTGAAGTCCATGATACAGCGCTACCACATCAAATGCCTTACTGCCCGTTTTATAATCCATAACCTTTACATAGACTTGATCCCCGTCTTCACAGGAATCGATCCGGTCAATCTTGCCTCCCGCAAAACGCATCTCATATGCTTCCGGGCGAAAATCTCCTGCCTTCAGCTGCTCTGTCAATGCCCACACGGTCCGTTCCAGCATCCGTTTCATACGTACAATCATATATTCATTTCTCGCAGAACTGTAAAGAACAGAATTCCCATAATCCGTAATTACTTCGTCTACACTCTCATCAATCAGCTGTAATCTTTTTTCCTGCGAAACTTCCGTCCATCCTCCCGGCTCTTTCGATACTTTTTTTGAATACTGTTCTAATGCACTGTGACATACATTTCCAAGATCCACTGCCTGGAATTCATATTCCTGTCTCTCTTTTAAATTTAATCCATAAGCAAGGAAATGTGCATACGCACAGGCAGCATACTTTTCTATCCTGGTTATACTTGTCTCAAACTGTTCCCCGTAAAGTTTTTTTGCCACAGCCTCTGTCAGCCCATCTGACGGGCGCCTATAGTATCCTGCATTTAATAACTTTTCCAACTTGTTCCGCCACCGTGGATTCTTTTTATACCAGGTATAAAGCTCCTGCCATACCTGATCCATTTTTCCGGTTCCGCCCTGAAATCCCTGAATCAGATACTCGATTCCCTGTTTTTCTGTAAATTCTCGTTCTGTAAGCTTTCTGCCCTCCTCATCTTCCACCTCAAGGAGCGGATATAACCGCTGAAGTTCCTGTACCAGATAAGCCGGACGGATACTTTTTCCATCTGAAGATACCTTACTATAATAAATATTCAGTTTTTCAGAAGGTTTGGTCAGATTCATATAAAGGTAAAACTTCTGAACGTATGCCTTTTCTTTTCCTCCTGGAGATAATGAAAACTTCTCTTTGGCAAATTTTTCCCGATCCCGCTCAGTCAAGAGCCCTGTTCTTAAAAGAGCTCCCGGAAGATGAGTATCATTTGCTCCAACAAAAAATAATATTTTAATATCTTTTAGTCTGGTACGTTCCATATCACCGGCAACAATCTGATCGGTGCCCGGAGGAATAACTCCCACTCTCGCTTCTTCCAGACCAGCATCCAGAAGCTTACAATATTCATTTAAAGAAACCGGCTCATCTCCCAGAAGTTCTACGAACTTATCAAACAGTTCAATGACGATACGATATATCTGCGCATATTCCTTGGCCAGTGCAAGCTCGCCCGCTGCCTGAAATTTCTCTTCCTGGCATTTCAGCCTGACCTGCAGATCTTCACGAACCATAAATTCATAGACCGCCATCGTAATATCCCGCACCGTCTTCTTTTTCTGCTTCATCACAAACATCAGCTCATCCACTTTTTCCACCAGCATCGTACGATAATGATTCAGACGCTCCAGTTCTTCCTCTCCCATTCCCTTCAGCCGTCTGATCCATTGTTTCTGCCAGTTCTTATATCCGCGGATTCCAAGCCCGATCACATAATTTTCCAGCTCATCTACTTCGTCATAAGTAAATCCCGCAAGATTCGTACGCAGAAACCGAAATACACTTTCATAAGTAAAATTCTGCTCTGCCATATTCAAAAGACTCCGAATATATTCCACAAAAGAATTTAGAAGGATACTTCGCTTATGATCCATGAACACCGGAATCTCATATGATGCAAATGCCTGCTCCAGATAATCTCCATATACCTCCATATTACTGACAATTACACCTATTTCCCGATAACGAAGTCCTTCTTTCCTCACAAGTTTTCGTACTCCCGCTGCCACTGCCTCTGCTTCCTCTTTCGGATTTCTTGCCACGTGAATCGATATAAAGTCCTGCTTCTTTTCATATGTTTCTCTTTCATACCGGAACAGATTCTTCTCCAAAAAAGCAAGAGGCTCATTTTCCCGGAAACGGGCCACCGGTCTGTCATACAGATATACTGGCTCTTCCACCTCAATTTTCTCTTCTTTCGCAAGCTGGATCAGAGTCGTTACCATCTGCTTACTCAGTGCAAACAGTTGATATGGATGACGATAAGAATATGGATTTTCTCGTTCATCCATTGTCACTGTGATCATAACTTTACGGCAATATTGCAGAAGCTTTAACAAAAGCCGGTTCTGAACCGGCGTAAATCCGGTAAATCCATCCAGGACTATCGTGCTGTTTTTCAGAATTTCCGACTGTTCTGCCACTCGGCCTAATGCGTCCAGAAGCTCTTCCTTAGTAATATATTTTTTCTCCAGATATTCCTGAAAGCCTTTATATAAGATACGGATATCATTTAGCTTATAATATAATCGGGAATTTTCTCCCACCGATTCCATGACCTGTTCCAATTCTTCCTCTCCGATATCATACTGGGCAAACTCGGAAATGACAGATTTCACTTCGCTGATATATCCAAGCTTCCTCATATTTCCATTCAGGACTTTTAATTCATCTTCATAATTAACTGCAATTTTTCGGAGAATCAGATTTTTTCCCTCATCATCCAGCATTGGAAGGGACTCTCCTCCCGTTTCCTCAAAGATACGATATGCAAGACGTCCAAAACTTAAGACATCAATATTCATGATTCCATGTCTTGGATGCATGGTAACCAGATCCTTCTGTGTATGCATCGTAAACTGCTCTGGCACGAGGACAATATAGCTCTGATTCGGGAAGCGCATAGATTCTTCTATAATATGTTTGTACAAATACGTCGATTTTCCAGAGCCGGACGGCCCAAATATAAATTGTAACGGCATAAACTTCCTCCTAAAAAGGTTTCACCAAATTAGCTACATCTTATCATTTCCCCATAAAAAAAGGAAGCACTTTCATGCTTCCTGTCTCTTTTATAATGTTCTCAGTTTCTCTGCGAACTCATTGCTAAGTGTCATCTTCGCAACGTAAAATACATCTCCAGTCATGTATACATTCCAGTCATCTGCTACTTCTACCTGTAAATCACCGCCTGGCATATGAACAATCACTTTATTATTCGTCATCCCAAGCTTATATGCAACCCCTGCTGCCGCACATGCTCCAGTTCCGGATGCCCTCGTATAGCCAGCTCCTCTTTCATAGATCTCTATCGAAATATGCTCTTTGTCAACCACTTTCATAATCTGCGTATTTACGCGATTCGGAAAATATCTTGCAATCTCGGAATAATCTCCAATCTTGCATACCAATGGCTTTGAAATTTCCCGCATGGGAATCACGCAATGTGGATTGCCGATTGATACACAGGTAACCGGATACAGGGTTCTTCCAAATACCATATCCTCATTGATCACTTCTCGTCTCTCCCCAATCACCGGAATATCATCACTCCAGAAAGAAAGTTTCCCCATTGACACTCTTAGTCGGCTTCCGTCTTCATTTAAGAACGTTACTTCCACCGGCCCATTTCCAGTACACAACTTAAAATTCTTTTTTTGAACGTATCCGGCATCTTTCAGATATTTTGCAAAAATACGGACTCCGTTTCCGCTGGTCTCTGATTCACTTCCATCCGGATTCCATACTTTTACGAACATTCCTGTTTCCTTTAAAATCGGTCCTTCCAGAATTCCATCCGCACCGAGACCTTCATTGCGGTCACAGATCATCTTTACATTCTGTGGTGTAAGTTCCAGTTCATTTTTATTTGGATCAAATACGACATAGTCATTTCCAAGTCCATGATAACGCTCTAATACAACTTTCATAACATACCTCCGTTATTCCCGTCTGCTTTTCTGTTTCGTTTCCCCTGTTCTCTCTTATTATCATAACAGGCACTATTTCCCATTTCTATAGAAATAATGCTTATTATATTGCAAATAATGCTCTTTTGAAGTATGATTAATCTAATCTTTCTTTACAAAATATAATTAAGGAAATTACGTATGGATCAATATATAAAAAAAGGGTATTTAAACAGTGAATTCCGATTATTTCATCTAACCGATAAAGAGACAAAAGAAGTAGAATACCACTACCATGATTTTGATAAAATTACCATCTTTATGAAAGGACATGTCACTTATACGATCGAGGGGAAATCTTATGATTTAAAGCCCTATGATATTGTTCTGGTGAAGCATAACGATATCCATCGACTGACGGTTGATAATTCTACATTATATGAAAGAATCATTGTGTACATCTCGCCCAATTTCATGAATGCCTACCAGACAGATTCCTATGACCTGAACTATTGTTTTGAAAAAGCGGAAGAAGAGCATTCCAACGTACTTCGGATCACTTCTCTCGAAAAGAGTTCTCTCCTTCGTTCTATTTCACGTCTGGAAGCTTCTTTTTCAGATGACGGATATGCGGCAGATCTGTACCGTCAAATCATATTTCTGGAGTTTATGATCCATCTGAACCGCGCTGCAAGGAAAGACCACCTGAAATATATAGATACTGACAGCTGTAATACAAAAATTCAGGATATTCTTGGATACATTAATGAGAATTTAAGAGAAGATCTAAGCATTGATTCCATTGCTGATCAATTTTATATCAGCAAATATTATATGATGAGACTATTCAAGCAGGAAACCGGTTATACACTGGGGCAATATATTTCCCAGAAACGGCTCCTGCTTGCCAAAGAACTATTATTATCCGGTGAGCCTGTCACAAAGGCTTGTTTCGATTGTGGATTTAAAGATTATTCTACTTTTTCCAGAGCCTATAAGCGGTTATTCGGAGAATCCCCCCGGGACACTGTAACCTTATCATAGATTTCTGTAGGTACATAGGCTCTTACAAAGATACCGTCTTCGCGATACTCTTCTTCCTGAAGTTCTCCATATTTACGGATCAGCTGAAGCTTTCCTGCCTCCTGATACGGATAAAGATTCTCGATTGCAATCTTCTGCTGGCGCAGTACCGCTTCTATAGTTTTTAAAAGTTCTGGAATACCTTCCTGTGTCTTTGCAGAAATATTTACGGTATAGTCTGCATGAAAATCCCGTGTATTCCATATATGTTCCGCTTTATCCAGTTTATTAAATATCGTAATGACCGGTTTATCCGTTACTTCAAGATTCTGAAGTGTCTCATAAACAATATACATCTGCTCGTCCATCTGTGGATTGGATGCATCCACTACGTGCAGGATCAGATCCGCATATTTTGCTTCTTCCAGCGTACTTCTAAATGCATCGATCAGATGATGCGGAAGCTTTCGAATAAATCCAACGGTATCCGTCAGAAGAATCTCCTGCCTACTTGGAAGCTTCAATTCCCTTGTTGTAGGATCCAGCGTAGCAAACAACTTATCTTCTGCCAGAATCCCTGCTCCTGTCAAAGTATTCAGCAAAGTAGACTTTCCTGCATTCGTATATCCCACAATTGCCGCAACCGGAACATGACTTTTGCTTCTCTGCTCACGGGTCACTTCCCGATGCCGTTTTACATCTTTTAATTCGCGGTTCAGCTGCGCAATCCTGCTCTTGATCAGACGGCGGTCCATCTCAAGCTTTTTCTCTCCAGGGCCTCTGGTTCCGATACCTCCGCCAAGCCTCGACATTGCGGTACCCCATCCTGTCAATCTAGTCTGCTGATATTTAAGCTGCGCTAATTCCACCTGAATCTTACCTTCACTGGTAGATGCTCTGGATGCAAAAATATCCAGAATTACCAACGTACGATCCATTACCTTTGCATCCAGTTCATCCTGCAGGTTTTTCATCTGTGCCGGAGACAACTCATCATCACAGACGATTCCGGTTGCTTCCAGTTCCCAAATGAGATCTTTTAATTCCTGTAATTTCCCTTTGCCGACATAGGTACCCGGATGAATCTGTTCCCGGTTCTGAATCACCATTCCTACAGTTTCAGCTCCAGCTGTTGCGGCCAGATCTTTCAGTTCTTCTAAAGACTGCATTGTATCATCCTGCTCCGAGAGACTGACTCCCACCAGGATTACACGTTCTGTTTTTCTTCCCAACTCAATCATATTGCCCATATATTATCTTGTCTCCAGAAATTCTATTTCCTTTTTTGCATCTTCATCATCCGGATAATCTTCCAGATATTCTTTCAGCAAAACTTTCGCACTTTCCAGATCCCCCATCTTTTCGTAGGCCACAATCATATTAAAACGCATTTCTTTCGTCATTTTTTCACTATTATCTTCCCGGGCCAGCGCCAGCCGATAATAATTCAAAGCCTCCTCCGGATGATCCAGCTTCAGTTCACAGCTTCCGAGAAAGTTATAGATTGTTCCTGTCTTCTCAGCATCATGCTCCAGTGCGTTTTGAAAAGCTTCACTTGCTCCTTCATAATCTTTCTGTTCCCATTTTGCGATTCCGATTCCTCGGTAAGCATCCCCGGTGTTCACATCCTTATCAATTGCTTTCTCAAACTGTTCGATTGCCTTCTTATATTCCCCGGATTCCAGATATTCTACTCCTTTTTTCGAAGGATTCCCTCCACATCCGGTCAGCATCACTCCGATCAGCATCACAGCAAACACTACTTTTATATGTTTCATTCTTTTTCTCCCTTGATTCGTAATAGAACAACTGCATTTTCTGCTAATCAATCTGCCAGTCAATCGGTTCCTCCCCATGTGCCTTCAAAAAATCATTCGTCTGACTGAACGGTCTGCTTCCAAAAAATCCCCGATATGCAGAAAGCGGACTCGGATGAGGCGCTTTTAATATCAGATGATTCGGATTCGTCAGCATCCGCTCCTTCCTCTGCGCTGGTGCTCCCCACAAAATAAAGACGATTGGACGATCCTGCCCATTCAGTGCAAGAATTGCAGCATCCGTAAATTCTTCCCAGCCAATTCCGCGGTGCGAATTAGCCTGATGTGCACGGACCGTCAGAACCGTATTCAACATCAATACTCCCTGCTCAGCCCACTTTGTCAGGCATCCGTGATCCGGGATCGTACAGCCCAGATCATCATGAAGCTCCTGATAGATATTCACAAGAGACGGAGGAATCTCTACTCCTTTCTGAACGGAAAAACATAATCCATGAGCCTGCCCGACATTATGATATGGATCCTGTCCCAAAATTACCGCTTTCACCTTATGTAATGGAGTCAGATGAAAGGCATTAAAAATATCATTTGCCGGTGGAAAGATCTGATGAGTTTTGTATTCCTGGTTCACTGTCTCATATAGTTTTTTATAATATGGCTTCTTAAATTCTCCCTGAAGAGCCTCCAGCCAGTCATTATTGATTCCTGCCATTGTTCTTCCCCTTTATATTACAAACGTACAGACACGTTTCTTTCTCTCAGATACTCTTTTACCTCTTTAATTTCAAGCTCTTTATAATGGAACAACGATGCTGCCAGTGCCGCATCTGCTTTTCCTTCTGTCAGTGCATCGTAAAAGTGCTCCAGCTTTCCTGCCCCTCCAGATGCAATGACCGGAATCGATACCGTCTCTGCAATCGCTCTTGTCAGCTCCAGATCATAGCCCGCTTTCGTACCATCGCAATCCATGCTGGTAAGAAGGATCTCTCCTGCTCCCAGTTTTTCTACTTTCGCAGCCCATTCCAGAGCATCGATCCCGACATCAATTCTTCCTCCATTTTTATAGATATTCCATCCGCTTCCGTCTGCTCTTCTCTTTGCGTCAATCGCAACAACAACACACTGGCTGCCGAACTTCTCGGCTGCATCTGAAATCAGTCTCGGAGTATTGATTGCAGAAGAATTAATCGATATCTTATCTGCACCTTCCCGAAGAAGTGCCTTAAAATCATCGACCGTCCGTATTCCGCCGCCAACGGTAAATGGAATAAATACAGTCTCTGCAACCTTACGTACCATATCTACCACTGTCTGTCTTGCATCAGAAGATGCTGTGATGTCCAGAAACACCAGTTCATCTGCTCCTGCCCTGTCATAAGCCTTTCCAATCTCCACAGGATCACCGGCATCTCTTAAATCCACAAAATTCACGCCTTTTACTACACGTCCGTTATTCACATCCAGACATGGGATAATTCTCTTTGTATGCATAATCTAACCTCCGTCTATAGTTCCACAAAATTCTTTAAGATCTGAATCCCTACATCGCTGCTCTTTTCCGGATGGAACTGGCAGGCAAATACATTACCCTGTTCTACGGAAGCATGAATATGTGTACTGTATTCGGTTGTCGCAGTAACAATACCTTCATCTGCTGCCTTCAGATAATAAGAATGTACAAAATATACATATGGGTCCTTCGGAAGTCCTTTAAACAGTCTGCCATTGTTCTGGAATTCCAGGGAATTCCAGCCCATATGAGGGATCTTCAGTCCCTCCTTATCCGGGATTCTCAAGATCTCTCCTTTTAAAATTCCGAGCCCCTCCACTCCTGGTGTCTCATCACTTCTTTCAAATAATAACTGTAGCCCAAGGCAGATTCCCAAAAATGGGGTATTTCTCTTGACAACCTCATGGATTACTTCATAAAGTCCATACTGATGTATCTTTCCCATCGCATCTCCAAATGCCCCTACACCCGGTAGGATTACCTTGTCAGCCTTTAGAATCGTCTCCCTGTCTCTTGTAATGGTTACATCCTGTCCTAACAGCTGCATGGCCTTTTCCACGCTTTTAATATTTCCTGCATCGTAATCAATTATTGCAATCAATGTCTTAACCTGCCTTTCTTCCTCTAGTACTATATTGTACTATTTTACATCAAGTTCAAACCAGAATTCAACACCGTTATCATAATTATTCACTCCATACTTCTGATGGAATGATTCCATGATTGCTTTTACAATGGAAAGACCAATTCCATTTCCTCCATATTCCCTGGTATGTGCCTTATCTACTTTATAGAATTTATCCCAGATATGACCGATATCTTTCTCTGGGATCGGAGATCCTGTATTAAAAACAGTTACTTTAGCTTTTTCTCCATCTGAAAGAATCTTCACTTCTACCACTTTATCGCCACTTACATGATGAAAAGCATTACTTACATAGTTACGGACCACCTGTTCCACTTTAAATTCATCTGCCCAGACATACACCGGATCTGCCTGTCTGAAAATTACATTGGCCTCTGCCTGCTGCGCAAGAATTTCCATACTTTGAAGAACTCCTCCAACCACTTCTGTCAGATTGAAGCGTTCAAATGAAATATCCTCATCCCCAAATTCCAGCTGATTTAATGTCAGAAGATTCTTCACCATCAGATTCATCTTTGATGCCTCATCCATAATTACATCGCAGTAAAATTCCCTGCTTTCCGCATCTTCATTGATTCCTTCTTTCAAACCTTCCGCGTACCCTTGAATCAGCGCAAGCGGGGTCTTCAGCTCATGTGAGACATTCCCCAGAAATTCATTACGCATCTGTTCAATCTTTTCTTTTTGCTCAATATCTTTCTGAAGACGGTTATTCGCTTTTTTCAATTCTGAGATTGTACTTTCCAGTTTTTCTGACATTCGGTTAAAGTTTGCGCCCAATTCCCCGATTTCATTACTTCCTCCACTGGTATATTTGACATCAAAATCCAAATTCGCCATCCGGTCTGACAAAATTGCGAGCTCATGAATCGGGTCTGTCAGTCTTTTCGAAAAATACCATATAAATAGAACCGAAATAACAATCAGTACACTTCCGATATAAATTAAAAACCGATTGGAGATTGCCGCACTTTCCCGGATTCCCTCCAGTGGACTTCGAAGCAGAAACTGACTTCCGTCATTAAAATACCCCCACATCTCAATATAATAATTCTGATTCCAAGGATCCCAGGACTGGTTAATCTGATAATCATCCGTCGACTCCAGTATTTTACTGTCCTTCTGTGCCTGATTCAACAGATAGCCAAACATCTGATTCTTCAGCATATCTTTATCATATACATTCGTAAACACTTTCCCGCTGCGTTCATCCAGCACTAAAAAAGAAGTATTATTCTTCTCTGCAAGATGTACCAGAGTATCAGATACTTTTTCATCTGTTAGATTTCCTTCATCAATTGCCTTTCCAAGTTTTTCATAGATATCAATAAACTGAGCCTGCTTGTTCCGGATATAATATGGTTCCAGAAAGTTTCCATTGATAATCATAAGTGCCAGCACAAGACAAACGAGCAGTCCGACAAATGCAGCAATCATCTGATGCTTGATCGAATGTCTCGCTGCATATTTTTCTAAGTGTTTCATGATTCTTCTACCTCGAATTTATATCCCATCCCCCAGATGGTTTTAATATAATTTCCTTTTTCTCCAAGTTTACTTCTTAATTTTTTTACATGTGTATCAATTGTTCTTGCATCTCCAAAATAGTCATAATCCCACACATTATTCAAGATCTTCTCTCTGGACAGAGCAATTCCCTGATTCTCAATAAAATAAGTCAGGAGCTCAAATTCCTTGAAGCTTAATTCAATCTCTTTGCCATCGATTTTCACCTGATGAGCTGCTTTGTCGACTACAATTCCACCTGCATCGATTTCGTCTTCCATGCCAAGTGCATGAGAGCGTCTTAAGATCGCGCCTACTCTTGCCACAAGAATCTTCGGGCTGAATGGTTTGGAAATATATTCATCCACACCCAGATCGAATCCCTGAAGCTCATCATGCTCTTCCGATCTTGCCGTCAGCATAATAATAGGAACCTGAGAAGACTGCCGGATCTCTCTGCAGGTCTGCCAGCCGTCCATCCTTGGCATCATTACATCCAGGATCACCAATGCAATATCCTTCTCCTCATAAAAAATCTCCATCGCTTCCATTCCGTCTCCTGCTTCCAGAACAGAATAGCCTTCCCTTTCCAGAAAATCACGAACCAGTTTCCGCATTCTACTCTCATCATCCACTATCAATATTTTGATTTTATCCATATTCTTCGCCTCCGTTTGACGTTATTATCCTGTTTATGTTCTATCATAACAAATAAATATGTCATTTGTGTGAATAAATCATATTATAAAAATACAGGAACACCTTGACAAACCGAACATTCATTCCTTATAATAAAATTCACCTAATGCAGACTGTCTGCAAACCAGAAGCTATTATTTTTCAGGGCTTGTACTGGTTTCGACGGGGGTCTGGAAGTTGGAGAAGCCATCCGTAGCGGGACACTACGATAAAAGTTCCAATTAAATATAAACGCAGACAATAGAGAATTAGCGTACGCTGCCTAATTAGGCGGCAGTCGGCCCCGGGTCATCCGCTGCCCGGGTTACCGGCTTCAACCAGGCGGAGCACTTCGTTTCCAAAGCTTTGAGGAAATGGAAGAATTTATGAAGCTACTAAGATCCGTAACCTGTCATTAGGTGACGGATGGAGGGAATGTTAATATAATGACTGTGATGGGAGATGCTTCGATGGATGGGCTTTCGGACGCGGGTTCAACTCCCGCCAGGTCCACTATCAAAATCCGGCTCATACAATGAGTCCTATTATAAACAAACACCGATTACGATGACGTATTGTAATGGGTGTTTGTTTGTATATCTGCGCAAAATCTATTTAACAAATATCCATCAGCATTTTTGAATAAAATTTGGAGGAAAATATATGGCAGAAAATGAAAAGTTAAATCTCAACGAATTACACCAAACCAAAGACTTCACACTTAATATGAAGCATTTAGAAGAAGAATTAATGAATAATCACCGAATTGATCCCAATTTATATCTGGAATACGATGTAAAACGCGGGCTGCGTGATTCTGCGGGCAAGGGAGTACTGACCGGACTCACCGAAGTTTCCGATGTCTGTGCTTATAATCTTATAAATGGCCGTATGATTCCGGCAGACGGAGAATTATATTATCAGGGTATCAATGTCAAGGATATTGTAAATAGTCTAAACGGAAGAAAATTTGGTTTCGAAGAAACCATTTATCTGCTTTTATTCGGTAAACTACCAAATAAAAATGAACTGGATCTGTTTTTGGACGTTATGTTTGATCTCCAGAACCTGGGCGGTCGTTTCGTCCGGGATGTTGTTATGAAAGCGTCCAACGAAAACATTATGAACGCTATGCAGCGTTGCATTCTCACCCTTTATACTTATGACTCCGACCCGGAAAATATTGCCCCTGCAAATGTTCTGCGCCAGTCTCTGGAGCTGATTGCGAAGCTTCCTCTGATCGCAGTCTACTCTTATCATTCCTATCGTCACTTCCGGAAAGATGAAACATTACTGATTCGAAATCCTCAGAAAGGATTATCACTGGCCGAAAATATCTTGCTAATGCTTCGCCCTGACAGCCAGTATACGGAATTAGAAGCAAAGGTTCTTGATATAGCCTTAATTCTTCACGCAGAACACGGCAGAGGTAATAACTCAACCTTCACTACACATGTTGTCACTTCCTCCGGTACAGATACATACTCCTCCACTGCTGCTTCTATCGGATCATTAAAAGGTCCCCGCCATGGAGGTGCTAACTTAAAAGTACAAAATATGTTTGCTGATATCAAAGCTCATATTAAAGATTGGACAAACGAAGAAGAAGTAGCTTCTTATTTACAAAAAATCCTTAATAAAGAAGCATTTGACCATTCAGGACTGATCTATGGAATGGGACATGCAGTTTACACACTCTCTGATCCACGTGAAGTGATCCTGAAAAGATTTGCCAAAGCACTCGCGGAAGAAAAAGGGCTGATGGAAGAGTTTGCCCTGTACGAACTGGTGGAACGTCTTGCAGGGCAGCTGATCATGGAGCATAGAAAACTCTTTAAAAATGTCTGTGCCAATGTTGATTTCTACAGTGGATTTGTCTATTCCATGTTAGGCATTCCAGAAGAGCTTTTTACTCCAATTTTCGCAATTGCCAGAATGCCAGGATGGAGTGCACACAGACTGGAGGAATTGATCAACGCCAACAAGATCATACGTCCTGCTTACAAATATGTAGGCGCACACAGCGAATTCCTTCCTCTGGAAAAAAGATAACTTAAACATACTGTCATACAATAGCGGGGCCATTGAAACTACCTCTTTCTACCGGTCCCGCAAAGTTTTTTCAAAAAATTAGCACTCACCTATTGACAGTGCTAACAATGTGTGTTATATAATAACTATAGCAAATAAAACAATTGCAACATTCAGATACATTTTAAGGAGGAATGATTTATGTTACTTACAACCAGAGGTTTTAACAATTTATTTGATGAGGTGTTTGATGATCCATTTTCTACTCGCCGGTATGATAACACGTCCGTTCAGGTTATGAAGACAGATATCCACGAAAAGGATGGCAACTATATCATTGAAATGGAACTCCCAGGATATGTAAAAGAAGAGATCAAAGCGGATCTGAAAGATGGATACCTTACCATTACAGCTCATAAAAACGAGACAAAAGAAGAAAAAGAAGCAAGAGGTAAATGCATCCACAAAGAACGCTATACCGGAACCTGCAACAGAAGCTTCTATGTTGGCGAGGAACTGACTCAGGAAGACATTAAGGCAGCCTTCAAAGATGGTGTGCTTCGACTCCAGTTCCCGAAAGAAGTTCAGAAACAGGAAGAACAGCCTAAGATGATTACCATCGAATAAATCTATCTCTTACAACTGAAAAAGCAGCGGAACCCATTTCCGCTGCTTTTTCCTGTTTCATCGTATCTTTCCGCTTTCATATTTTTATTTTAATATCTTAACTTTACCTACCAGCGGCAATTCTTTTTTCGTTCCTTTGCAGGCACTTACAATTCCCATGATTGCAATAATGAACAGTGCAAAGCCTGCAATATCCAGGATTTCAGACAAAAATGTATTACCAAAATTTATAAAAGAGTGCATCCCTAGCACTGTTTCACCATCCAGCAGATCCACGATTGCCGAAAGAATGAATAGTGATAATCCCTGGTTGATATGCTGTTTTACGTATGCAGACTGCTTATTCCCTGCCAGGAGTGGAATCAGAACCAGGATTCCCAGATAGGATAACACACCCATTCCTTTATTCTTCTGTACTTCTTCCTGCGGGAAATATTCCTCCTGTGGCTGCTCATATGTATTATCTTTATAAACTACCTGCCCATTGTCTGGCTGTCTGTCATAGTCCTGTTCATATGTATAATCCTGTGTACCACTTTGCTGACAGTTTTCCGTTTTCTCCTCTGTTTGATCAGGAATTTCCGCACCGCATTTCGGGCAGAACCGGCTTCCGTCTTCCACTTTATTTCCACATCTGATACAATATGCCATTTCTATTCCTCCAGTCCCAGTATCTCTGCAAGCACTTCAATGATAATCTCATTTGTACAAGACTTTACATAACCCATCAAATGCAGAGAGATCTCATCCTGCCTCTGTGCTTCTGTCAAAGACGGATTCTGGTTTGTCTCATTAATCAGCTGAATCAATTGTGGCGTCAGTTCCTCATAAGTCTCCATAGTCGTCTGGGTAACCAGTTTTCTTAACTCTTCTTTTTTCGTTGGTACCATCTTATCCTCCTATCCGAAATTACGGACTTTAAAGTCACGCTGTGCTTCTCTTTGCTGATCTTTTTTGGCAATATCCTGGCGCTTATCATATAATTTCTTACCTTTTGCAAGTCCAATCTCAACTTTGACCAGACTTCCTTTAAAATATACTTTCAGTGGTACGATCGCCATACCTTTTTCTTTGGTTTTTCCCATTAATTTATGAATCTCTGCTTTGTGTAAAAGAAGCTTACGCACTCTCAACGGATCTTTGTTGAATATATTTCCCTTTTCATACGGACTGATATGCATACCATAGATAAAAACTTCTCCGTTTTCAATACGGATAAATGCTTCTTTAATACTGCATTTTCCCATTCGCAGAGATTTTACTTCTGTTCCATGCAGAGCGATACCTGTTTCATAAGTTTCCAGAATAAAATAATCATGATATGCTTTTTTGTTATTGGCAACCATTTTACCATTGCTCTTCGCCATATTTCATATCTCCTTCATCTGCAATTTCAAAATCAATCGTACGCATCAGACGGTCTGCGTCCAACACCCGGACCAGTATTTTCTGCCCAAGTTTATAAGTCTTATGTGTACGCATACCAATCATCCTATAATGTTCTGCATCATATTCATAGTGATCATCCATCATATTTACGACATGAACCAGGCCTTCTACCGTATTCGGAAGTTCTACATACATCCCCCATTTGGTGATGCTGGATATCACTCCTTCAAACACTTCATCGATATGCTCCTGCATATACTCTACCTTCTTAAGTTTCACTGTTTCACGCTCTGCTTCCTCTGCCCGGCGCTCCATCTCACTGGAATGTTTTGTAACGTCCGGAAGGATGCTTTGATAATGTTCTATTTTTTCCTGATTCATTCTTCCTCGTAAATTATCCTTGATGATCCGGTGGATCTGAAGATCCGGATATCTTCGGATCGGAGAAGTAAAATGCGTATAATAATTTGCAGCCAACCCAAAATGGCCTGTATTCTCTGGTGTATATCTTGCTTGCTTCATCGAACGCAGCGCCAGGCGGCTGATCAGAGCTTCTTCCGGTGTATTTTCTACCTTCGCAAGCAGCTTCTGAATTTCTTTCGGTCTGATTTCATTGACTCCAACATGCATGGAATATCCGAAATTATTGATAAAAGTTGCCAGGGTACGGATTTTCTCATCATCCGGAGCTTCATGAGTACGATAAACAAAAGGCAGTTCTCTCCAATAATACTCTTCTGCCACTGTCTCATTCGCCAGAAGCATAAAATCTTCTATAATCTTGGTTGCTACATTCCTGTCGTAAGGACGAATCTCTACCGGCTTTCCTTTTTTATCCAGTATCATTTTTGTTTCCGGAAAATCAAAATCAATAGACCCTCTCTTCCGTCTGCGTTCTCTGATAATTCCGGACAGTTCCTGCATCCGAAGGAACATTGGTACCAGTTCTTTATATTTTTCTATTTCCTGTACATCCTGATTCTCCAGGATCTTTTTGACACTGGTATATGTCATTCTGCGATCTACATGAATTACCGTTTCTGCAATCTCGTGGTCTATCACATGTCCCGATGGATCTACCGTCATAATACAACTAAGTGCAAGTCGGTCCTCTCCTTCGTTCAGAGAACAGATACCATTGGAGAGCTTATGTGGAAGCATAGGAATCACTCGGTCCACCAGATAAACACTGGTTCCTCGCTCTTTTGCCTCCCTGTCCAGAGCACTGTTCTCCTGTACGTAATTCGTTACATCTGCAATATGAACTCCCAGAATATAATTTTCTCCGTCCTGGGTAACCGATACAGCATCATCCAGATCCCTGGCATCCTCACCATCAATCGTAACCATCTGCCAGTTTCTTAGATCTTTTCTTCCTGCCATATCAGCTTCACTTACCTCTTTTGCAACTCTTACAGCCTGATTCAGGATCTTTTCGGAAAACTCAACCGGAAGATCATAAGCCTTTACAATTGACATAATATCCGTTCCGGGATCGTGCACATGCCCAATAATTTCTACTACTTTGCCTTCTGGCTTTTTGCCTGTTTCTCCATATGAAGTCAGTTCAACAACCACTTTGTGGCCATCTATTGCTCCTTTTGACTTCTCTACCGGCACAAAGATATCCTGCAAGATCTTCTGATTATCCGGAATTACAAAACCATAGTTTTTTCCAGGTCTCATCTGATACAGACCTACAACTCTGAGTATTCCTCGCTCCACAATTCTTACGATTTTTCCTTCACGACTTCGTCCCTGTGGTTCTTTGGTTATGATTACTTCCACCTTGTCTCCATCGAAAGCGCCTGCCGTATCTTTTTCTTCAACAAATATATCTGAATTTTCCCCTTCAATCACTACAAATCCAAAGCCCTTCAGGCTGGCACGATAGATTCCCGTAAGTCTCTTTGCCTCACCTTTACAATACTTTCCTCTCTTTGAAAGGAAGATCTTTCCTTCTTCTTCTAATTCTTCGAGAATTTTTCTCAAATCATCTCTCCGCTCTTTGGAAACCTGCAGAAGCATGGCAATTTCCTTAAATTTCATAGGAACATACAATTCATCGCAGATCAGATCGTAGACAACTTTTTTTCTTTTATCATATGTTTTATCCATATTTCCGCGGCTCCTCCTTTTCCTCTCTCTTTTACGTCACTGTAACTAAAAGGACACTCCCTTACAGGAGTGTCCCACCATTTTCCTAAAAATATGCTAATCCTACGCAAATACTTTTAAATTCAACACTGCTGCCAGTACAATAAACAGAATCGCAAGGAACTTTGTAGACTTTACCAACGCACCTTCAATAGAACGTCCTTTATTCTGTCCCCAGTAAGAATCAGCCATACCACCAATGGTACCAAGCCCCGCTGACTTACCTTCCTGCATTAAAACAATTGCTGTCAATGCGATACAGTCTATTGCAAATATGATCATTAAAACAATTTTCAAAATCTCCACTTTTCACACCTCCTGCGGATAAACCATGTTTATTCTAGCACAGGAAACGTTAGATAGCAAGATAAATTTAACAGTTCCTGGAGAATCCCTGGAATGAATTTTACCATCTACATCCGTGCAAATGGATTCTCATACACGGCCACATCCCCCAGCCTTTCTTCGATTCTGAGAAGCTGGTTATATTTTTCTACCCGCTCCGAACGGCAGGGAGCTCCCGTCTTAATCTGTCCTGCATTATATGCAACCGCAATATCTGCAATGATCGAATCTGCTGTTTCTCCAGAGCGATGTGAGATGATTGTCCGATATCCGGCATTTTTTGCCAGAGAAATTGCATCAAACGCCTCTGTCAGAGTTCCGATCTGATTTACTTTAATCAATATGGCATTTGCCACTTTCTTCTCAATTCCTTTTTCCAGCCGTCTGGTATTCGTAACAAAAAGATCATCTCCTACCAGCTGTGTCTCCATTCCCATTCTGGTCGTCAGAAGTTCCCATCCTTCCCAGTCATCCTCATCCAACGGATCTTCCAGAGACACAATCGGAAATTCTTCCGTTAATTCCACATAATAATCAATCATTTCGTCTACAGAACGGATCACCTTTGAACCTTTCATCCGTCCCTCTCCTTCAAAGACATATTTTTTAAAGTTCTTATCATACAGTTCCGTTGCCGCCACATCCAGTGCGATCACAATATCTGTTCCGGCGGTGAACCCTGCAGCATCGATTGCCCGTACGATCAACTGGAGGGCTTCTTTTGCATCCGAAAGATCCGGCGCAAAACCACCTTCATCCCCGACGGCTGTACTGAACCCTTTCTCTTTTAAAAGTACTTTCAGCTTTTGATAAATCTCCGAACACATTCGAAGTCCCTCGCAAAAAGAAACAGCACCAGCCGGCATAATCATAAATTCCTGAAGATCTATCGTATTATCCGCATGTCTCCCCCCATTCATAATATTCATCATTGGTACCGGCATTTTCTTCGCATTCGTCCCTCCCAGATAGGAATAAAGCGGCATTCCCAGAGCAGTTGCTGCCGCTCTGGCCGCCGCCATAGAAACTCCCAAAATTGCATTTGCTCCCAGATTCGATTTATTTTCCGTTCCATCCAGCTGTATCATCTGCATATCCAATGCTGCCTGATCAAATACATTTAATCCTATGATGGCCGGAGCAATCCTGGCATTGACGTGGTCTGCCGCACGTGTAACTCCTAATCCTCCATATCTTTCTTCTTCGTCTCTTAATTCTATTGCTTCATGACGTCCTGTAGATGCCCCGGACGGCACACTTGCTCTGCCACAATATTCATCTCCGGCCAGCACTTCTACTTCTATGGTAGGATTTCCTCTGGAATCAAGTATTTCTCTTGCGTATACATCTGTAATCGGTAAATACTTATACATAATCCTTTCCTCCTTCTCTGGAAAATATTATGTGCGATTTGCATAGGAAAAATGCAATTTTTTCTGCTATTATTTCCCGTTGACTTTTCTGTAGTCGGGCGTTACAATCGGAGAAGGCATGGGGATGCTTTATATATTTTTTATATTATTTCTATTTTATTAATGAATACATTGGGGAATGTTATTATGAAAGCAAAATTTAAAAACTTCACTTTACTTACTGTCAGTACGCTGATCATGTCAGTCGGTATCTACTTTTTCAAATTTGCCAACAATTTTACTTTTGGCGGAATCACCGGTCTGGCCGTTTTAGTTGCCAGATTCTCACCACTCTCAGCCAGCGATTTTACATTTATTGCAAATATGCTTCTTCTTTTGGTAGGATTAATCATTTTAGGGAAAAAATTTGCACTTAAAACTGCATATAGCAGTATTTTACTATCTGTTTCTCTGTCTGTCCTTGAACGGATCTATCCGATGAGCCATCCATTAACCGATCAGCCGATTCTGGAACTGATCTTTGCAATTGTACTTCCGGCCTTTGGGTCTGCAATTCTTTTTAACATCGGAGCTTCCAGTGGAGGCACAGATGTAATCGCCATGATATTAAAAAAATATTCCAGTGTAGATATTGGAAAAGCGTTACTGATTTCTGACTTTTTTATCACACTTGCCGGTTTCTTTGTATTCGATATTAAGACCGGATTATTTTCTTTCCTGGGACTGATTATGAGATCCACTCTCATTGACAGTTTTATCGAAAGCTTAAATCGCTCAAAATATTTCAACGTTGTCTGCTCCAACCCAAAACCGATTTGTGATTTCATCAAAGAGAAACTACACCGAAGTGCTACCATTGTTCTGGCACAGGGCGCCTTTTCAGGAGAGGACAAATATATGATACTGACCGTATTAAGTCCGGCAGAAGCAGTCAAACTCCGTAACTTTATCAAGACCACTTCTCCCGATGCATTTCTGCTGATCTCAAATACAAGTGAAATTATAGGAAAAGGGTTCCACTCCGTTTAGAGTGAAACCCTTTTTTATCTTCTTATTGTCTTATAGCTTCTTTCACTTACCCAATGACCAGTCCCTGCTCCTGCATTACTTCTATGACTTGATCAACGTATTTCGCACATAATTCATCTGTCTCTGCTTCCACCATGACCCGGATGACCGGCTCAGTGCCACTTTCTCTTACCAGGATACGTCCATCATCTCCCAAAACTTCTGCAACATCGTTGACAGCCTTGATCACTTCTGGATTCTCACGTGCAGTCTTCTTATCTGCGACACGGACATTTTTCAGAAGCTGAGGATAGATCGTCACTTCTTCTGCAAGTTTTGCAAGACTTTGCTTCTTTTCCAGGATAACTTCCATGATCATCAGAGATGTCAGGATACCATCTCCGGTTGTCGCATGCTTACTGAAGATAATATGTCCAGACTGCTCTCCGCCAAGAGAATAATTATTCTGAACCATATTTTCATATACATATTTATCACCGACTGCCGTCTTTTCATATTTTAATCCTGCTCTGTCACAGGCTTTATATAATCCAAGATTAGACATGATCGTCGTCACGATCGTATCTCCATTCAGACGTCCGTTTTCTTTCAGATATTTTCCACAGATATACAGAATCAGATCACCGTCAACCACGTTTCCGTTCTCATCAACAGCAATACATCTGTCCGCATCTCCATCAAATGCAAATCCAACATCCAGATGATTGTCTTTCACATATTGCTGCAGAACTCCAATATGTGTAGACCCACAATTGGTATTGATATTCGTTCCATCCGGCTCACAATTGATCACATAAGTCTTCGCTCCCAAAGCATCATATACGCTTTTTGCAATTGCAAATGCACTTCCGTTTGAGCAGTCCAGACCAACCTTCATATCTTCAAAGGATCGGGTCGCAAGAGAGATCAGATATCCGATGTACCGGTTCCTTCCTGCCGCATAGTCCACCGTACGCCCGATATTTTCCTTCTTTGCCAGCGGAAGCTCTCCAATCTCACCATCAATATAGCTTTCAATTTTGGCTTCAACTTCTGCTTCCAGCTTATGTCCTTTTCCATTAATTACTTTAATTCCATTATCATAGAATGGATTATGACTTGCAGAGATCATAATTCCACAGTCAAAATTCTCTGTCCTGGTCACATAAGAAACACTCGGTGTCGTCGTAACATGAAGCAGATAGGCATTTGCGCCAGATGCGGTAAGTCCTGCAACCAGAGCGTATTCAAACATATAACTGCTCCTTCTGGTATCTTTGCCTATTACAACCTTTGCTTTATGATCCTGTCCGTAATACCATCCCAGGAATCTTCCAACCTTAAATGCATGCTCTACTGTCAATACTTCATTTGCTTCTCCACGGAATCCATCCGTACCAAAATATTTACCCATAATAACAAAACTCCTTTATGCCATTTGACATATTCACCGTTTTTTTTGCACAATCAGCACTTGCGCTCTTATTATTATATATTCTTTTTCTATAATATACAACCAAAAATACATACTGGAACACAGATTTCATGATCAGACACTTGTTGTATCATTTTTAGATTCCTGGGCATCGATTAATTCCAACAACGAATGTGACATCAGGAAATCATAGAATTCCAATGCCTGATCTGCTGATATTTTCTTTTCTCGATACGATACCCAGTAGCGGATTCCATTTACCAAAGTCAAAGTCTGAAAAGTCACGAAAATCTCCTGACTGATATACTTTTTCTGATACTCTTTTTTCAATGGATGATATTCCAGCAAAGTCTCTGCTACATGATAAATCTGCTGAAAAAGAAGCTCTTCGAAGGAGTTTTGCCCTTTTACTGCGAACACTTTGGCATAATATGCCTTATCCATCTCTATTTTACGAAACATCATCTTTATGGCTTCCCGGTACATATCCATTTCCATCAGTTCATCTACACTTCGGAATACATCTTTTTCCAGAAGCCATTCCATTACTTCATATTTATCCTGAAAGTAATTATAAAACGTTGGCCGGATCACACCTGCCGCATCTGTAATCATCTTTATTGTTATTTTGTCAAATCCTTTTGCAACGACCAGCTCTTTAAATTTCTGTCCCAAAAGAGCCTTTGTCATTTCGCTCTTACTTTCCATTCAACCACCTGATCATCCAATTATTATACATAATAATGTATGATAACATCAACACTCGCCAGCAGAAGCATCACTCCGCCGATCCAATAGGCATGCCGATTATGTTTTAGTCCAAGCCTGTACCCCACAAAAACACCGACTACTACTTCTGCCACCGTTACCGGGAACAGTACCACTGCCTGTATAATTGTTGCAGTATCCAAAAATCCCAGCCCCATACCGGCAAAAAATGCATCTACACTTGTTACAACAGACAATACTGCGGTTGGTTTCCAGTCAATCTTATCCTTCCGACGTTCCAGTACATTTTCCTTTTTGATTCCTTTGCATATCATATAAACACCAAGTCCGGCAAATATCAGAACAGTAAGTCCTTCCCACCGGTCAGCCGCTCTCTGAGAATGCGTAATGGAAAACAATGGAAGCAGTGTTACAAGATTTCCAAGTACCAGACTGCCGACCTGGACTCCTCCAAACAATCCACATAAGCCTATCAGATTCTTTACCTCAATTTTTGAAAATCCCGCACCCAGATATACAACAGCAACTAACACGTCAATAGACAATCCGACGGAAATAATAAAAATCTCTGCGATCGACACCCTATCACCTTCTTTCATTTATTATACTATAGTAAAAATAAATATCAGAATATATAACATACAATCGAAACTGAACGTTTATAAAAAAATACAAATCCTCAAAACTGTATGAATTGAAAAAGAAAAGGTGCAGTATCTCCAATCTGCACCCTCCACATTTTTGCTGAAACAGTCTGAATCTTAGTGATGGAACAGACGGATTCCAGTAAATGACATTACCATATCATATTTATTACATGTCTCAATTACATTATCATCTCTTACAGAGCCTCCTGGCTGTGCAACGTATTTTACACCACTCTTATGGGCACGTTCAATATTATCTCCAAACGGGAAGAACGCATCCGAACCAAGGGAGACATCTGTCAGCTTGTCAAGCCATTCCCTCTTGGCTTCTCTTGTAAATACTTCCGGTTTTTCCTTAAAGATTTTCTCCCA
>JALEKG010000120.1 GCA_022769185.1 Dorea sp.
GTGAAATCTTCTGATATTCTTCCAGTGGAAGCTCATCAAGTGCAATCTTCTTCTCAATACAGGTCAGTACCAGCTGCCCTACAATGCCATGCGCATCCCGGAATGCCACTCCGTGATTCACCAGATAATCTGCTGCATCCGTTGCATTGGTAAATCCATGTCTTGCACTGTCTTTCATACGTTCTTTGTTAAACTGCATCGTCTTTAACATTCCTGTAAAAAGCATCATACAGCCTTTTGCCGTATCAATCGCATCAAATGCCCATTCTTTGTCTTCCTGCATATCTTTATTGTAAGCAAGCGGAATACCTTTCATCGTAGTCAACAGTGCATTCAATGCCCCATAGACACGTCCCGTCTTACCACGGACCAGCTCCGCAATATCCGGATTCTTCTTCTGCGGCATGATACTGCTTCCGGTACTATATGCGTCATCAATCTCCACAAACTGATATTCATTGGAATTCCAGATGATCACTTCTTCTGAAAATCTGCTCAAATGCATCATGATCATCGAAAGATCAGATAATAACTCTATCAGATAATCCCGGTCCGAAACTCCATCCATACTATTGAGTGTCGGTCCTTCAAATCCAAGAAGTTCTGCCGTATATTGACGATCCAGCGGATAAGTCGTTCCAGCCAGCGCTCCGGATCCCAGCGGACAGGTACTCATACGTTTCGTAAGATCAAGAAGCCTTTCGTGGTCTCTCTTAAACATCTCAAAATATGCACCCATATGATGTGCCAGTGTGATTGGCTGCGCTTTCTGCAGATGTGTAAAGCCCGGCATGATCGTCTCAACATTATCTTCCATCACATGCAGAATCACCTGCAAAAGCTCTTTTAACAATTCATTGATCTGCCCGATCTCATCTCTGGTATAAAGCTTCATATCCAGTGCAACCTGATCATTCCTGCTTCTTCCGGTATGAAGCTTCTTTCCCGGCTCTCCGATCCGATCGATCAGTGTCGCCTCCACAAAGCTATGGATATCTTCATAGGTATCAGAGATCTCAAGCTTGCCATCTTCAACATCACTTAAGATCCCATTCAGCCCGGCAATGATCTGATCTTTCTCGTCCTCCGTCAGGATCTTCTGCTTTGCAAGCATTGTCACATGTGCGATACTGCCTCTGATATCCTGTGCATAAAACCGCTTATCAAAGGTAATGGATGCATTAAAATTATATACTAACTGGTCCGTTTCTTTTGTGAAACGACCGCCCCATAACTGTGCCATATGGATTTCTTCCTTTCGTATAAAATTACTGTTTACGATTTTATCATATTTCCGGATAAAATCAAATATTATTGTTGGATTTTACGCTTTTTCCTGCTTCCTCCGCTCTGCGAGAGAGAACTCACACCCGCAATAATCCTGGCGGTATAAGCCATATTGTTCCGAAAGTTCAATCGACCTTTTATATCCATTTTTTTTCTTAAAGTCCGATGTCAGATAAGGAACACCGTATTCTGAAGAAAGCTGCAGCCCAATCTCATTTAGCTTAGCTGCATTTTTCAGCGGACTGATACTCAAAGTTGTTGTAAAATAATCAAACCCACCCTTTTTAGCCATCTCCGCCGTTTCTCTCAGCCGCAGTTCATAACATCGAAAACATCGTACTCCGCCTTCTTTTATCTCTTCCAGTCCCTTTGCCATCTCATAGAATCTTTCCTTATCATATGCACCGGCAAGAAAGGAAACCGGATACTTAAGAGGCATTGCCTGTATCAGCGTCTGTTGCTCCAGAATCCGTTTCGTATATTCACTTTCCGGATAAATATTGGGATTATAATAAAAGACCGTGATCTTAAAATAATTACTCAGATATTCCAGCACATAACTGCTGCAAGGTGCACAGCAGCTATGAAGCAACAGCGTCGGCACCTTCTTTTCACTTTGCAGACAGCCAATCAGTTTCTCTAACTCCTTCTGATAATTTACCTTCCCAATCATAGCATTGAATCTCCTCATCCACGGTCTGATCATTAGTTTTACTTATGAATTATAGTCTTTTTGGCTGCTTCTGGCAAGAGAAACCTCACTGATTCCTTAGATTTGCATATATTACTATATAAGATCAAACGTATTTGACACCATGACGTATTTCCACACAGGAGGTTCCTATGGAACAAGTATTAGAACTGAAACATATTCATTACGCCTACCACAATCTGGAAGGTGAAACGCCTGCCCTGACTGACATCTCTTTTGCATTAAATCAAGGTGAATTCGTCGCAATCGTAGGGCCTTCCGGATGTGGCAAATCTACGCTTCTCTCACTCATTGCCGGTCTTCTGGAACCGGAAAAGGGACTGATCAAAGTAAATGGCAAATACTTACGTGAAAGTACAACCAATATCGGCTACATGCTGCAGCATGATGAACTCTTTGAATGGAGGACCATCTATAATAACGTGCTTCTTGGACTGGAAGTCCAGCATATGCTGACTGCCAGAACCCGGGAACGTGCCCAGGAACTATTAGACGTCTATGGTCTTGGACAGTTTAAAAATTCCAGGCCTTCCGAACTGTCCGGCGGCATGCGTCAGAGGACTGCACTAATCCGGACTCTGGTGCTGGAGCCCGACCTTCTTCTTCTGGATGAACCATTTTCTGCTTTAGACTATCAGACACGTCTGAACGTCGGAGATGATATCGGGCAGATCATCCGCCATGAAAAGAAATCTGCTCTTCTCGTTACACATGATCTGTCCGAAGCCATCTCCCTTGCAGACCGCGTCATTGTCCTGTCCGGACGGCCGGCAACCATCCGCCAGACAATCCCGCTGATCTTCCAATTAGAAGAAGACACTCCTTTGAACCGACGGAATGCCCCCGAATTCAAGACCTATTTTAATCTCATATGGAAGGAGCTGAATACGAATGAATGAGTTGTCTCTCGGACAGCAGGAATATCTGCAGCAACACCGGAAACACCAGCGGATCGTCCGCATCTCCCGGATTCTGATTCTGTTCAGTTTCCTCTTTCTCTGGGAGTTCACTGCCAATGTCGGCATCATTGATTCCTTCATCTTCAGCAGTCCTTCCAAAATTGCCTTATGCTTCTGGGGAATGGTTCTGGACCGCAGTATCTTCCTTCATACCGGTATCACGCTGTATGAGACGATCCTAAGTTTCCTGTTCGTCACTGCCATCGGAATTCTGGTGGCAGTAACCCTCTGGTTCAGCCCGAAGTTATCAGAAATCCTGGATCCCTATCTGGTCGTCTTAAACAGTCTTCCAAAGTCCGCACTGGCACCACTGCTCATCGTATGGCTGGGTGCAACAAAAACAACCATCATTGTTGCCGGAATGTCCGTCGCTATCTTCGGAAGTATCTTAAGTCTGTACACCAGCTTTACGACCGTCGATTCCGGCAAGATTAAACTGATCTACACTTTACAGGGAACCCGAATGCAGGCTCTGTTAAAAGTCGTAATTCCAAGTTCCATCCCCGCGATCATCAGCAACATGAAAGTCAATATCGGCCTTTGCCTGGTAGGTGTCATCATCGGAGAATTCCTGGCTGCAAGAAACGGACTCGGATACCTCATTATCTACTCCAGCCAGGTCTTCAAAATGGATTGGCTTCTGATGAGCATCGTACTACTTTGCATCATGGCAATGCTTCTTTATACACTGATCAGCCTGTTAGGGAAATGGTGTGACAAACATTTTTAAATAATACAATACAGGAGATGCACCGCACCTCCTGGCTACATATTCTTCATCCTGTTTCTATCGCTTCCAACACTTATCGTTTATCTGCATTTCTTAAAGATATTTTCTACATCATACTCCGGCGCATATTCATCTGCCACATCATAGATCATCTGAATCATTTCTATCGGCTCTTCTAACATCTTAGCTGTCTCCTCTGCTGTATTGCCCTTTTTCAACTTTTTCACTGTCATCTTCACCAACTTAAATAATTCTCCCTCACTACGACCAGTTCTCTCGCCTTCGATTCTCCCGGCTCTTTCTCCTTCGATTCTCCCAGCTCTTTCTCCTTCAATTCTCCCGGCCCTTTCACCTTCTTCATATGCCTCCTCACGCTGCACTTCGATATCTGTCTCATAGTCATATTCCGCTATTAGCATGTTCACTACCTCACTTCCCTTTTTCTCAAGATAGTCTACAAGACTGTTCTCTCAAAACCATTATTCTGTTTTAATCTTTGAATTTTGAGGGATTTCCTCGATGACAGCCTTACAGGCTGGTTTGAATTATTTTGATTATCTTTGGATGAATATATATTAACATACAGGTAAAGATATCG
>JALEKG010000044.1 GCA_022769185.1 Dorea sp.
CATTATTGAAACAAATTTATCCTTTGGTAGCATGACAAAGAGAACGAAGACAAATAGAATGATCATGCATCATGCAGACGCAACAACCTGCAGTGCAGAAGATATCCATAGATGGCATAAGAATAATGGATGGGCTGGTGCTGGATATCACTTTCTGGTTCGCAAGGACGGAAAAGTGTATAGGCTTAGACCAGAACAGTACGTTGGTGCTCATGCAGAGGGAAGCAATTCTGATTCTCTCGGAATCTGTTTTGAAGGAAACTTTGACAAAGAACAGATGTGTACAGCGCAGATCAACGCTGGAAAGGAGCTTGTGGCATATCTGAAAGAAAAATATAAAATCAGCAAGGTGCAAAGGCATAAGGATGTATGCTCGACATCCTGCCCAGGAGCGTCTTTTCCGTTCTCAAAGATCACATCTACTGCGAAAACAACAAGTCCACAAGTACCAGGAACCGCCGTAAACAACAATCAGCTCTGGTACCGCGCACACTGCCAGAACCTCGGATGGCTGGATCCGGTGCACGATGGCCAGACTGCCGGCACTACCGGAAAGAGCAAACGAATGGAAGCCTTGAAGATTGACGTTCGGGAGTTCGGAGACGGAAGCGCAAAATTGGAAGTGAACGCACATATCCAGGGCATCGGTGACAAGATATACGTGATTGATAAAGACACGCATGATACGATCATCGGTACAGTAGGAGAGTCTAGAAGGATTGAAGCAATTGCAATCAAGATCATGGAAGGACTTACCGGGAAGCGTATTAAGTACAGAATCCATGTGGACAAGATAGGTTGGTCTGAGTGGAAATCAGATGGAGAGATGGTCGGATCTAAAGGTCTGTCTCTTGGTATCCAGGCAATCCAAATTGCGATTGAGTAAAGAAAGACTACGGGGCGTAAAAACTACGGAGCTTATTTTTGGAATGAAATGATACATTTTGATGTAAATCATCAATATTAATTGTGAACGGTTAGTGACACGTTAGTGACAAACATCCTTAGAAATGCCGTAAATTCAAGGGCTCCAGAGTATGAACTATTAAAAAACTCTTAATTTCCTTGACAAATCGCCTTTCGATGGCTATGATAATCAGTAGTTTATACGTAAAGGCTTTGATGAAGAGGAGTATGTATTCATGAACCTGCCAGAGAGAGATGCCCACCGGCTGAGAGGCACTCAGGATATTCAGAATACAGAAGGTAGCTTTTGAGCCGGATGGCTGAACCCCACCCCAAGGAGGAAATTAGGTTGTCCCGGAGTCGTTCCCGTTAAAGAATAAGATGAGATGTATAGAAAGATTTTTCTGTCAAGAAGAGTTTCTTCTATATAATAAAGGTGGTACCGTGACTACAATCGCCCTTTACGTAATGTAGAGGGCTTTTTCATTTTAGAAAAATGTGAAAAAAATGTGAAAACAAAAGTACAAAGTGTATCTGAGAGTATGAGGAGGAAACTATGAGTCAGAATCTGGAGAAAACCTACAATCCGAAAGAGATTGAAGCAAAACTATATGAAAAATGGTGTGAGAATAAATATTTCCACGCAGAAGTAGACAGAAGCAGAAAGCCATTTACAACTGTAATGCCGCCACCGAATATTACTGGTAAGCTGCATATGGGACATGCACTGGATAATACACTGCAGGATATCCTGATCCGCTATAAGAGAATGCAGGGGTACAATGCACTGTGGGTTCCTGGAACAGATCATGCAGCAATTTCAACGGAAGTTAAGGTTACGAATCAGCTGAAAGAGGAAGGAATTGATAAGAAGGAACTGGGAAGAGAAAAATTCCTGGAGAGAACCTGGCAGTGGAAGGAAGAATATGCTGGAACGATTGAAGGACAGCTCAAAAAGCTTGGCGTATCCTGTGACTGGGACAGAGAGCGTTTTACAATGGATGAAGGATGTTCCAAAGCGGTAGAGGAAGTATTTATCAGACTGTATGAAAAAGGATATATTTATAAAGGCTCCAGAATCATTAACTGGTGTCCGGTATGTAAAACATCTTTGTCTGACGCTGAGGTTGAGCATGAGGAACAGGACGGATTCTTCTGGCACATTAAGTATCCGATTGTTGGAACCGATGATTTCCTTGAGATTGCAACAACCCGTCCAGAGACCATGCTTGGGGATACTGCGATTGCAGTACATCCGGATGATGAGAGATATCAAGATCTGGTTGGAAAGAAATGTCTGCTTCCATTGACAGACAGAGAGATTCCAATCGTAGCAGATTATTATGTAGATAAAGAATTCGGAACAGGTGCAGTTAAGATTACACCGGCACATGATCCAAACGACTTCGAAGTTGGAAAACGTCACAACCTGCCGGAGATCAATATCATGAACGATGATGCGACGAT
>JALEKG010000047.1 GCA_022769185.1 Dorea sp.
TTTCCGGCTTTTGGCTTATTATAGATGCTTTTTGACGTAAATGCCACCATTTTTGTAACAAAAAACTTCCACCCGGTGGAATTTAATCCTACAAGGTGGAAGTAAGTCTTACAAAGTGGAATTAACTTTTACAAGTGACCATATTTTCTAACTTTAATAACTGACAGGCATTTTTATAAAGAATTCGCTCTTTCTCCTCTTCAGAAAGCGGCATCTTTGAAAAAACTTCCACAAACTGTTTCTGTCCGGCCCACGGAGAATCCGTTGCAAATAAAATCTTATCTGCACCATGCATCCTGACAATCCGAAGGAACTGTTCCTCTGGCATCCGGTCTAATACAACACCAGTATCAAAATACACTTCTTCCCCTACCAGATATCGTTCTACATCATCCCACAGAGCATTTCCACCCATATGTGCAAGAACCAGTTTCTCAGGCTTTACTTCCCGGATCACTTCCCGCGCCATCTCTGGAGTACAGTGGATATCTTCCGGGCATTTCGGATCAACACCTGCATGAACTACGATGATCAGTCCCAGTTCGGATGCATCACTGATCAGGCGCTTATATCTGAGATCATTAAAATAACAGTCCTGATAATCCGGATGAAGCTTGATTCCTTTCATCCCCATCGCTTTTAGATTTTTTAATTCATGTTTTACATCTGAACAGTCCGGATGAATTCCTCCAAACGAAATGACCGGTGCCTCCTGATACTGCGCGGCAAACCGGTTCACAGAATCCATCTGCGATACCTTTGTTACAGCCGGAAGCGCAACAGATATGGCAATTCCCGCCTCCTGTGCCGACTTCTTAAGTCCTTCATATGTACCATTCGTATAAGGTGAAGAATGACAGACATTACTTAAGAAATCCAATGTCTTCTCTGCAATTTTATCCGGAAATATATGAGTATGAAAATCAATTACCATCTTTTTTTTCACTTTCCTTCATTTTATCATAACAATATCCAATGATATCCCGTCTGGTAATGATTCCGATAAAATGTTCATCATCATCAACCACAGGAACATAATTCTGTTCCATGGCTTTCTCAATCAGATCCTCCATCTTAGATTCTGCTGTCACACACTGATAGTCTACCCGACGCTCAATCTTCATAATACTGATTTCTTCTGCTTCCTTAATATTGAACAGATCCAGTTTCTTTAAGGACCATAAAAGATCACCTTCTGTGATGGATCCTACATATTTCCCCTCCCGATTTAAAATCGGAACACTGGAATATTTATGATATTCCATAATCTCCAACGCCTGACGAAGTGTATGATAGTCATATATATAAGCCAGCTCACTCTTCGGCTTCAGGAAAAAAAGTATATTCATTTCAATCTCCCCAAATTATTAAATCATTGTCTTTACAAAAATATCATAGATCGCATTGATTGCAGCATTAAAATCATGATTTCTCACACCAATGATGATATTCAGCTCACTGGATCCCTGATCGATCATTTTTACATTTACATTTGCATGCGCAAGTGCAGAAAAAATTCTGCCGGAGGTTCCTCTGGTTGCACGCATTCCCCTTCCTACTACCGCAATCAGTGCAAGATCAGACTCTAATTCCAGAAAATCCGGTTCTACTGCTCTATGAATTCCTGCAATCACTTTCTGTTCTTTTTCTTCAAATTCATCCTGATGTACAAAAATGGTCATCGTATCAATACCGGAAGGCATGTGTTCAATGGAAATATTATTTTCCGCAAATACCTCCAGTACACGCTTACAGAATCCCACTTCGGAGTTCATCATCGCTTTTTCAATCGTAATAGATGCGAAATCCTTCTTTCCGGCAACACCGGTGATCACAAAGCGCGGTTTTCTGCAGGTATCTTCTACGATCAGAGTCCCTTTATCTTCCGGCGCATTTGTATTGCGGATATTGATCGGGATTCCTTCTTTGCGGACCGGGAAGATCGCATCTTCATGAAGCACGGTTGCTCCCATATAAGAAAGCTCTCTCAATTCTCTGTACGTGATTACATCGATCGGTTTCGGATTCTTGACCACTCTCGGGTCTGCGATCAGGAATCCGGATACATCCGTCCAGTTCTCATACATATCAGCGTGTACTGCCTTTGCAACGATGGAACCGGTGATATCAGATCCTCCTCTGGAGAATGTCCGGATCCTTCCATCCGGTCCGGAGCCATAAAATCCCGGAATCACTGCGCGCTCTGTACGCTCCAGTCTTTCGGAAAGAATGGTATCCGTCTTTTCTATATCCAGATTTCCCTTTTCATCAAAGAAGATAACATCAGCCGCGTCAATGAATTCATATCCAAGATATGCTGCCATCACAATCCCATTCAGATATTCACCTCTGGATGCCGCATAATCTCTTCCGATCTTTTTGCTGAAATTCGTACGGATCGTCTTAAATTCCTCTTCCAGGCTCAACGACAGGTCAAGTCCTTCGATAATGCTGTTATATCTCTCTTCAATTGCGCGGAACTGCTCTTCAAAACATACTTCTGAATCCTCTTCCAGAATTGCCTGTCCATAGCAGCTGTACAACATATCTGTCACTTTTGTATCATCCGGCGTGCGTTTACCAGGTGCTGAAGGAACGACATATCTTCTGGTCTCATCCTTCCTGATAATTCTTCCGACTTTTTTAAACTGCTCTGCACTTGCCAACGAACTTCCACCAAATTTTACAACCTTTTTCATCTTCTTTCGTATTCCTCCAACCTACATTTCTTATTAACCCTTATTATATTACATCATTTTCCAGATATCTTCAACGAATTACGTCTGCAAATTTTGCATTTGTCGCCTTCTTAAGATCCTGAGGCTTCAACTGGATCTGCATCCCGAGCTTTCCGCCGCTGACGTACATTTTTTCCAACTCCTCTGCATCCTGCTGGATCACCGTTGGAAACTGTTTCTTCATCCCGATTGCTGTACAGCCGCCGCGGACATATCCGGTTACTTTTGTTAGTTCCTTCAGATGGAGCATCTCCAGTGATTTCTCACCAACCACCTTTGCAGCTTTCTTAAAATCAATCTCCTCTTCTATCGGAATCACAAATACATAATGAGCTCCCGTTTTCCCGATGGTCACAAGCGTTTTGTATACGACTTTATGATCATATCCCAGTTGATCTGCCACCTGGATCCCATCTGTAAATTCGTCACATTCGTATTCCTCGTAGGTATACGGAATCTTCTGCCGGTCCAGCATCCGCATTGCATTCGTCTTGACTTCTTTTTTGCTCATCTTCTGTCATCTCCCATCCTGCCAGCTTATTTATCTTATCTCATTTCCCAGATCTTCTAATGAAATAAAAGGATCCGAGCCCTGTGACATATGATTTTTTGCATATACTTCCAGTCTGTGGTAATGCATCGGAACTTCCTCATCCTCTATTCCGATAAATGCAAGAAAAGCCTCCATTACCAGATCTGGCTTCAGGTTCTGTTCACTTCCTGTGGCAAGAAACAAATAAATGCTGTCGCTATTCTGTCCGGCTTTCCCCGTCAACACCTCCATCTGGTAAATCATCGGCTTAATATCGACCTCTTTTTCACTGCGTTTCGTTTTCTTCATGACAACAATCTCCGGCTGGGCCATGAATGCCTCTACACGTTCCTGCCATTCTTCCGGAAGTGCCATCGTAATCTCAGAAGTCTTCCGGGATTCCAAAAGTGTCACACGATAGCTCGCTGCCGCAACGATCGTCATTCCACTGGACTTTTTATCATCCGGAATCTCACGGAAGCTTACAACCTCCATTCCTTCCACCATGGTACGGTTCAGCTGTTCTACCGCTTTTTCAGATGAAATTGGTTCCTTCAGTTCGATATCCAGATATTCTCCGTCACTGGTAACTCCAACTCCAAGAGGCTGTGCAAAGGACATGATCATGTGCGGACTGTACCCTCCTGTATATGCAATGGGGATCTCCGCTCTTCTCATGGCCTTCTGGAAATATCTCATCACATCCAGATGCCCGATAAATTTCATAAATCCATATTTTCGAAATTTAATTCTTACCTTCAACACAGACACCTCCCTTCCATTTTGCAACACCGCATCCGGAACACTGCATCCGGCAGTTCGGAGTTACTTCTGCTCTCATAGCACGTTCCCATTCACGCTGTAAAAATTGTTTTGTTACACCGATATCGATAAAATCCCATGGGAACAGCTCATCCAGTGGTCTCTCCCTCAGATTATAAAATGCAATATCAACGCCTGTGTTTTCAAAAGCCTGCATCCATTTTTCATTCTCAAACTGATCGCTCCAGGAATCATACAGACAGCCCAGACGATAGGCTTCTCTGATCACGGCTGCCGTCTTCCGGTCGCCTCTTGCAAATACACCTTCCAAAACAGTCACTTCTGCATCATGCCAGTGATACTTCAGACTCTTGCGGTTCAGCTGCTCATTAAACGCATGCTTTACGATCGCTGCTCTTGCAATATATTCTTCATTTGTATACATCCTTGCCCACTGGAAAGGAGTAAATGGCTTTGGAATAAAGAAGGAACTGCTGGCCGTGATCTGACATTTTCCATTGCGCTGATCCTTCGGGATCTCATAATATCTGCGCGCAATCTTATCCGCAAGCTCCGGAATTGCCCGCATGTCTTCCTCTGTCTCGGTCGGCAGGCCAAGCATGAAATACAGCTTTACCTTATTCCATCCGCCGTCAAATGCCTGTCCGGCTCCGTCCAGAATATCCTCTTCGGTCAGTCCTTTATTGATGACATTGCGCATTCTCTGCGATCCCGCCTCCGGGGCAAATGTCAGGCTGCTCTTTCGGATATCCTGCACCTGTCCCATCACATCCAGAGAAAATGCATCGATCCTTAAGGAAGGAAGGGAAATATTAATCCCATCTTTTTGAAACTCATCGATGAGAAATGTTACCAGTTCTTTTAATTCACTATAGTCACTGGTACTTAAGGAACTTAAGGAGATCTCCTCGTGCCCGGTATTTTTCAACATCTTATAGGCATATTCTTTTAACTTTTCCACATTTCTTTCCCGGGTCGGACGATATAACATTCCGGCCTGACAGAAACGGCAGCCACGGATACATCCTCTCTGCACCTCCAGTACCACCCGGTCCTGTGTTACTTTAATAAATGGAACCACCGGTTTTTCCGGATATGTCGTGGCCGTCACATCCATGACCACCTGCTTTTTAATCTTCTCTTTTGCATGCGGATTATTCGGTAGAAAGGAAGCGATGGTACCATCTTCATTATATTTGACATCATAAAAAGAAGGAACATAAATTCCCTCAATTTCTGCGGCCATTTCCAGGTAGTCCTTTCTGGAACCACCATTCTTTTTATTCTCTTTATACGCATCCAGGAGCTGATCGTAGACCGTTTCTCCTTCTCCAATATAGAACAGGTCAAAAAACTCTGCTAATGGCTCCGGATTGTAGGTACACGGTCCTCCTCCGATGACGATTGGATCTGACTCATCACGTTCTGACGCCTCCAATGGGATTCCGCTCAGATCCAGAACCTGTAAGATATTCGTATAACACATCTCATACTGGATCGTAATACCCAGAAAATCAAAATCTTTGATCGGATCCTGGGATTCCAGTGCAAATAATGGAATATGCTCGTCCCGCATGATACGATCCAGGTCTACCCACGGGGAATAGACTCTCTCGCACCAGACATCTTCCCTCCGGTTAAACATATCGTAGAGGATCTGGATTCCCAGATGGGACATACCAATCTCATACACGTCCGGGAAGCACATTGCAAAGCGGATGTCTACCTTATTTTTGTCCTTCACTATGGAATTCACCTCACCGCCGATATAGCGTGCCGGCTTTTCTATCTTCAACAACACATCATCACTTAAAGCTAATTTTCTCACTAATTAACACCTCATTTGGTCCATATTGTACACATTTCAACACTGTGTGGACATAATGATATTAAACGATAATATACACCGTTGTCAAATAGAAATCATGATCTTCATCTGAAACCTTGGCCCGTCTGAACAAAGGAAAAGCCCTGGAATTGTCCCAGAGCTTTTTCGACATTCAGCTTATTTTGTTTCCTCTTTTTTGATCTTGATCAGTTTATCATTCAGTTCTCTCTTAAATTCAGCAGTAACAGCTTTTCCTGCCATCTTAAGCATATCAGATAAGCGCATCATCAAGTAGAAGTTTGCCATCGGATTGTCTTCTTCTTGAGTTTCTACATTCTGATTTCCAGAATCGATCATTGTGAATGCTCCCTTGCCCATTACTGCACCAAACGCTTCTTTTACGATCTCTGCCGTTTCAGCATTTGCAAACAGTTCTCCGATCTTGCACTTGATGTTATAATATCCTTCCGGACATTCCAGTGGCTTGCGTGCCGCCCGGGCTGCCGGATCATCAAACCAGTTTGCTGCCTCATTGCCCTCTGGCAGATCGTAGGCAAAGTTGTGTTCTGCCACACCATTTAATGTAATCGTATTTGCCTCTACATCACCACATTTTGCAGTCACAGTATTTGCCCCATCATTTAAAGCAACATTTGTAAATACCACTGCGTGATCCACTGCTTCTTTTTTTGCAACTTCTTCTCCATTTACAACCAGTGTTACATTCGGACAGTTCGTATATACTGTCACAATACGTTCTTCCGGTGCGCGGTCTGCAAAACGCTCCCCACAAACGTGGATCATTGGTTCTGTAGTCCAGTATGCTTTATAGATATAGAATGCGTCCTTCTTAATCTTACGGTCATAAGTAATCAGACCCTTATTATTACGTCCCTGGACACCACCTTCATCACGTGCATCTGCAGCAAAGTCAAACATATTCCATACATGAGTGCTCCACAGATATGGACGTGTTGCAAATGTCTTCAGCATTTCATGATGATAATGTGCCGCATATTCTTCGGTATAATCATGGTTGTCCGGCATCGTCGTATGCCATTTCAGGATTGCTTCCGCACCATATTCTGATACACCAAGCGGACGATCCGGATTCATTGCATGGAATTTATCCAGCCATGGTCCGTTGTCCTCTACATCTCCTACATACCATCCAAAATAGTGATTGTAACTGAGTACATCTGTAATATATACATGTTCACTGTCCATCGGAACCATAGATACCTCTGCCATGGTAGTCAGTCTGCTCGGATCCATTTTCTTTGCCAGTGCATGAAGATCTGTCAGATTACGGTACAGTGCCTCTGTCTCACCGTTGATCGTAATCTCATTCGAGATTCCCCAGAAACAGATTGCCGGATGATTGTAATTCTGAGCAATCAGCTCAGTCATCTGGCTGATCGTGTTATCGTAAGCTTCCTGGGAAGGAATAAAGCTGCTGATAAATGGAATCTCTGCCCAGAGTACGAATCCAGTATGGTCACACAGATCGTAGAAATACTGGTCATGCTGATAATGTGCCAGACGGATGGTATTTGCTCCTACTTCTTTGATCAGTGCAATATCTTCTTCATGGTCTTCTTTGGAAATTGCCCATCCTTTATCCTGGCGATCCTGATGACGGGATACCCCATGCAGCGGACAGCTCTTTCCATTCAGGAAGAATCCTCTCTCTGGATCCACATGGAATCCGCGGTAACCATACGTTACAACCACTGTATCCAGAACTTCTCCGTCTTTTACAATAGAAGCCTCACAAGTATAGCAGTAAGGATCTTCCATTCCATTCCACAGATGTGGTTCTTTTACATTCAGTTTCAGAACTGTATGATCTTCCGCTTCTGTCTCGCCAGATGCTGCCACATTGCCGTCAGCATCTTTTAACTCTGCCTTTACGGTACATCCTTCTGCATTCACCGGGAACAGATCCAGACGGGTCTTTCCTGTAACATGTGGTGTTACAAATACCGCATCTGTTCCTGTCTTCAACAGATCAAAGTGCGCAGGAGCCACTTCAATAAAATTCACATCACGGTACAGTCCTCCATAGAATGTAAAGTCTGCATTCTGTGGATAGATATCACTCTTCTGATTGGTCACAACCACGGTCAGTACATTTCCTTCCGGTTTCATAGCTGGTGTCAGATCATAGCGGAAGGTTGAAAAACCACCCTTATGTGTCCCAAGTTCACGGTCATTGCAATATACGGTTGCCACATGGTTTGCTCCCTGGATCTCAATATACTGCTTCTTTCCTTCTGTCGGATCCGGCAGATCAATACGGTAGGTTGCAAGCCCTCTCCAGTAATCATTGCCTCCATCCTGTCCATCAAGTGCATTCCAGGTATGCGGAAGTGCGATTGTCGTAAACGCTTCTCCGCTTTTTGCGAACTGAGCTGCAGTCAACAAGGTTTTCGTTCTCATCATAATTTCTCCTTTCATCATTCAGTCTCTATTCATTTTTATTAGATTTTCCAATTTAAATCTCTCCACGGCGACGTTTTAATTCAGCGATATTTTCTTCTACACGTGTTTTATTCAATGGGTAGAGGAATATTAACACAATCGCAACAAGAATAAATCCAACAATTGGAATATAACAGGACATTTTGAAAATACCTAATGTAACATCCGGGTCAAAAGCGGTTGCCTGCGTATATCCGATCAGGGACAAGAGTATACCTGTTAATCCAGAAGCAAGTGCCTGTCCCACTTTACGTGCGAAAGAATAGACAGAATATATGGTTCCGTCTTCCCGGACACCCGTTTTCACTTCTGAATCGTCAATAACGTCTGTGATCATAGCCCAGATTACTGTATTAAAGAAACCAATTCCCAAATAAGCGACTGCTGAAAAACCAACGTATACAAATGGATTTTCCGGTCTGACGATTAGACATGCCACATAAACAACAGCACTGACCAGACACGCAGCTGTAGCTAGCTCTTTCTTTCCAAATTTGGTAGAAAGTTTTACTGCCAGAGGAGCACAGATGATCAGGATCACCAGATTTCCTACCAGACCTGCTACAGACTGAGCTGCTGCGGATCCGTAATAGTTCGGATATACATATCCAGACATCGTAGACATCCCAAGCTGAGCCAGAAGAAGAACGATAGCTGCTGCAATGATTCCCAGAAGAGAGCGATTGGTTACAAGGCTCTTTAACAGTTTTCCAATCTCCAGCTTTTGTGTATTAGCCTGTACCGGAACACGTTCACGAACCAGATTAAAACAAAGCAGGTAGCAGATAATCGCACAGATACTGAATACCCCTGCAATGATCGTCATACGGCTTCCGGAAAGAACGGTATTGCCATCTACTACTTCATAAGCAACCAGCGGAGTACCAACTCCGATTACCAGGCCGGCCAGAGTACCGCCAACAGTACGCCAGGTAGACAGCTGTGCACGGTCCTTAGCATCAGCAGAAATTGCAGATGCCATGGATCCATAAGGAATATTGATAGATGTATAGAAGATAGAACCCCACAAAAGATATGTGACTACCAGCCATACTACCTTGAATCCATAAGCCATATCAGCAAATGCAGACTGATAGATCAGGAAAGAAGCAATCGCCACCGGTCCACACATTCGTTTGATCCATGGTTTGAATTTACCGTCTTTGGTCGGTTTGGAACGGTCTACGATCTGTCCCATTGTCACATCTGTTACAGCATCCACGAAACGTGCTGCCATCATCAAAAGACCAACGACACTTGCTGAGACACCCATAACATCTGTGTAGAATTTCAGCATAAACATGGAGGATAAAATAAATGTGAAATCGTTACCAAAATCACCGAACATGTACCCGATCTTGTCCTTTATTCCGAAAGGACGTACGGAAGCATTAGTATTAGACATAATATTTCTCCTTTTCTTTATATCTTTTATTTTGACAAAATTATACCATTCATTTTTTTAAATATATGAGGAAATTTTTTCCTATTTATCGTATTTTTTTTGTTCATGGTTGAAATACCCTAAAAATTGTACGATAATAGATAATAATACTACGACTGCCAGGCGGCCAAGAGGAGCTTTTATGAATTACAAAGTACAATTAGAATTTTTTGAAAAACTGTTACAAAATTACCATCTTTCTTTTCATTATTTATCCGAAAATACAGAGTCCGAACCCATTTTTGATTATGGTCTGCGCAGGCTATTTAAACCTGATCTCGATTATTATAAGATTGCAGATGAGATTGCCAGATATTATAAGCCAAATACCATCTATAAAATTCAGGATTATTTTTTCTGTAATTATCTCATCTTCCAGCTGCCGGATACAGAAATACCTACACATATGATCATCGGCCCTTATGAACTCATTCCGATTCGTTCTGAAATGTTCAAAAAAGACTTTATTGATTATGTGATTTCCACAGGTATTGAACATTCGATTAAAAAATTTTACTACGATATACCGATCATCCCGGAAGAAAGCCGTATCATGACAATGCTATATACTTTAGGGGAATATATGTGGGGTGATATGGATCATTTTACTGTAGAAGATGTCCATGAACTTGTATCTGATACTTTTATTACATTTGACCCTGTCCCACAACGGACGGATCTGCAGGAAGCAGAAGATCCTTATCTTAGCATTAAGGCAATGGAAGACCGTTACGCAGAAGAAAACAAACTGATTCAAGCCGTATCCCAGGGACAGATCCATAAAGCTGAACTTCATTTTAATAACCTGGCTTCTTTCCAGTCCGAACAGCGGACTTCCGATACCCTGCGCAACACGAAAAATTATGCCATTGTTTTTAATACTTTGATGCGAAAGGCAGCAGAAGCCGGCGCGGTGCACCCTCTTCACATTGATTCTTTGTCCTCAAGATATGCAAAAAAAATTGAGCTGGCTACTTCTGTCCATGCACTGGCTGCACTGCAAAGGGAGATGGTTCATAAATACTGCCTTCTTGTGATCAATCATTCCATGAAAGGATATTCACTGCTTGTCCGGAAGATCCTCACCCGGATTGATTCGGATCTGGCTTCTGACTTAAGCCTTAAGACGCAAGCAAAACAGTTGAATATGAATCCAAGTTATCTGTCATCATTATTTAAAAAAGAAACAGGGAGCACATTAACAGAATACGTGAACAAAAAAAGAATTGAACATGCAATTTTTCTTCTGAATACTACTACTATGCAGATTCAGACGATTGCCCAGGCGTGTGGAATCACTGATGTAAATTATTTTACAAAAATTTTCAAAAAACAAATTGGTATTACACCGAAAGAATATCGCAATAAAATCATAAGCTCTAAACGAAATGTTTCGCATTAAATTAAAAAATAACAAAGATGTATAGAAAGGAGTTTAACATACTTATGAACCCAACTGTTACTATTATTGTCCCAGTCTATAACGCAGAAAAAACCATTTCACGCTGCATAGAAAGCATCTTAAATCAGGACTATACTGATTTTGAACTGATTCTGGTAGATGATGGAAGCAAAGATTCTTCCGGGGCTATTTGTGATAACTATGCTTCCGGGGATTCCCGTGTTTTGGTTATCCATAAAGAAAATTCAGGAGTTTCTGATTCCAGAAATACGGCCCTGGATCAGGCACGTGGTACTTATCTTCAGTTTCTTGACAGTGACGACTGGATCACTCCAAACGCCACTGGTCTTCTGGTCCAGTCTGCCGAACGCTACCATTGTGATCTGGTCATCTCCGACTTCTATCGTGTCGTGGGAGACCGCTTAGCTCACAAAGGTGATATCGAAGATGACTGTGTTCTGACACAGGAAGAATTTGCAGAACACATGATAGAAAATCCGGCAGATTTTTATTATGGTGTCCTCTGGAACAAGTTATTCCGCCGGGAAATTGTTGAAAAATATCATCTTCGAATGGATACCAGTATCAGTTGGTGTGAAGATTTCATGTTTAACCTGGAATATATCCGGCATGCTAAAGTTTTTTATGCGCTTCAGGTCCCCATCTATTATTATGTTAAGACAAAAGGATCTCTTGCCAGTCAGGGAATGAGCATCTCCAAGACGATAAAAATGAAACTGATGGTCTTTGAATACTACAACAATTTTTATAAACATGTGCTAAATGATGAGGATTACGAAAAGAACCGGCTACAAGTCTACCGTTTTCTGGTAGATGCAGCCGGTGACGGAGCTGTTCCGCCCGCGATCCTTCCCGGCTCCCAGAAATTGGGGGAAGAACGAAGTCTCATTTCTCCAGGAGCAGTTACAGGAGAAGGTTTTCTTCTGGACGAGTATCGCAACCGGAAACTTTTGGATTATTATCTGGAACCGGTAGCCCTGAAAAATAATCTTTCTTTAGAAGAGACTCGTCTGCTTCTTTCCCTGAATCAGCCTCACCACTGCACAACCCGCCGGGAGCTGGCAGACTTCGCAGACATCAGCCAGCGTTCCCTTTCAATTTTACTTCAGAGGCTTTCGGTGAAAGGGATATTAAAAACAGAAAATAATCGAAGTAAAAAACAGTTAAATATTATATTTCTTCCTCCTGCAGCCCCGATCTTTGAAGATCTGGCTGCCGCTCAAAGCAGCTTTGATCAGGCAAGATTTGAAGGTTTCACGGAAGAAGATCTGATTCAATACTCTCAATATACTGACAGAATCAAGCAAAATATTCAGAAGATTCTATAATTCTCGCAAAAGAAAAAGGATTGTTGAACCCCTTTGCCTCTGAATTTTATTGGCCGGACAGTTTCAACAATCCTTTGTCTATATAATTTGATTAAAGACTTCTTTATTCAGTGCTTTATTCTGATGGGCAACAATCGTAGTACATACCGCGTCTCCGGTAATATTTACTGCTGTCCTTGTCATATCCAGAATTCGGTCAATTCCCATAATCAGTCCGATTGCTTCTACTGGAAGTCCCACTGAATTGAATACCATCGTCAGTGTAACCAGACCAACGCTAGGTACTCCGGCAGTTCCAATGGAAGCTAACGTTGCGGTTCCGATTACCGTCAGATAATCTACAATATCCAGATGTATTCCAAAAGCCTGCGCGGCAAATACAACTGCCACTCCCTGCATGATCGCGGTTCCGTCCATGTTGATGGTTGCTCCCAGCGGAATGGTAAAGGAAGATATCTTTTTCGACACTCCCATTTTCTTTGCCAATGTATCAATAGACATCGGAATCGTGGCATTGGATGTTGCCGTAGAGAATGCAAAAGCCATAACCGGGAAGAATTTTTTTATAAATTTAATCGGATTTAATCCGGTAAATCCTTTCAATAGTGCCATATATACAACGAAACACTGTATAGCCAGTGCTAGCAGCACGCCGATCATATATTTTGCCAGCGGGACAAATGCACTAAACCCGATATTGGCAAACGTTCTTCCAATCAGGCAGAAAACGCCGACTGGAGCAAGCTTCATAACCATCATAGTCATTTCCATCATAATGTCATTAAACTGACTGAAGAAATTTGCTACCGTTTCTGTACGTTCTCCAAGCTTTGCCAAAATGATTCCGACAATCAACGCGAATACGATAATCTGAAGCATACTTCCACTTGCCAGAGAATTAATCGGATTATCTGGAATTATATTCAAAAGTGTATCTGACAAAGAGGTGGACTGCATCGACTCTACTTCCGCTGCATTTGACTGAATCGCACTCATATCCAGTCCAACCCCCGGATTGATCAGGTTCCCAATGGATAAAGCTACGGTAATCGCAAGTGCAGTTGTAAACAGATAAAAGATCAGTGTTCTGACACCTACCGTACCGAGTTTTTTCGTATCACCAATGGCCATACTTCCACAGACCAGTGAACAAAATACCAGCGGGACAACCAGCATTTTCATCAAACGGATGAATCCCTGGCCAATTACATAAAGAACTCCTTCTACAATGATATCATTTTTCGCATAACCATCCGGCACCAGATAACACAATATGATTCCAAAAGCTGCCCCTGCGATCAGAGCGATGAAAATCTTTGTCGTAAGTCCCAGATTCTTTTTTTCTTTATTTGCATTTTTTCCCATTCTACTCCTCCATTCTTTCATTCATATATTCTTCCAGAGATGCTCTCCACTCCGGCATTTCATAAACATCAATGATCCGAAGGATAAAGTTGTCCAATACCGCATATGCGGGCCTGACGGAAGAAAGATCTGATTCACTGGTCGGAACCGACTTAAGATCTACTTTTTTTCCTGCGATCCGTAAAATCTCATTTGCAAATTCATATCGGTTACAGGTTCCTTTACAGGTAGCATGATAAGTACCGTACTCATTCGTCCGGATCAGATATAAGATGATTCGTGCCAGATCCTTCGCACTGGTCGGAGAACCAAACTGATCCGAAGCTACGGCAAGTGGTTTCCCCTGATCTGCCGCATCCAGGACACGAGTTACAAAGTTATTTCCCTCTCCATATACCCAGTTACTTCTGATAATAAAATGCTTATGTGTAAATTCTTTCACATAATTCTCCCCTGCTCTTTTGGAGCGTCCATATACGGTTGTCGGATTGGTATCATCAAATTCACTGTATGGTTTCTTACTCAGTCCGTCAAATACATCATCTGTAGACAGCTGTACCATCTTGGCTCCTACTTTTCTCGCCACAATGCTTAAATTTCTGGCTCCAAGAGCATTCACGCGATATGCAAGCTCCGGTTCTTTTTCACACAGTTCTGTATCTGTCACAGCCGCACAATTGATAATGACATCTGGTCTGTTAATTTCTCCAAAGCTCAATACTTCATCCGTCTCCGTAATATCCAGTTCATTTTTATCTGTATTAAACACCTCAATTTCCAACGGATCTAACACTGCATTTATTGCAGTTCCTATCTGTCCCCCGGAACCCACAATCCATACTTTTAACATTTCTCAAACCTCCTTAACATTAAAAAAGCGCTGAATTAATCAACGCTTTTCACAATTTACTGAGTATTATATCAGCCGTATTTTTTCATGTCAAGTTAAAGATTTTTCCAGACTTCTTCCACATCCATATCCATACGGATCTCATCCACAACCTTCTCACTGTTTACATTCATGATTTCTCTTCCGTCATAATCGATCGATACAAATAACGCAAACAGCAGAAAGCTTAGGAAAAACCTGACACCAAAACTTCCACTTTCCGTCTGCATTCCTGCTTCGGGATATAACCCGGCATATGCCATACCGTATCGAGGATGAACTGCAGGAATCTCTTGATCACGATACAGCTTCCTTGTCTGTTCCAGAAGCTGCTTTCTTCTTTTTTCCGAACTGTTCACAACTATCACCTCTTGGAAATATATGCTGTCTCCAACATTCATATTCCAATAAGGTGTGTTTTAAATTACCGGTCTGCCAGTTCTTTCACAATGTCTTCCCAGGTAAGGCCTTTTTCTACCATCAGTACCATCGCATGATACAGAAAATCAGCCATCTCATACTTGACTTCCTCTGGATTCGGATTCTTTGCCGCAATCACAACTTCCGTTGCCTCTTCCCCAATCTTCTTCAGAATCTTATCAATCCCTTTATCGAACAGGTAATTGGTATAAGAACCTTCTCTTGGATTCTCTTTCCGGTCTAAAATCGTCTGATAAACAGATTCAAATATCCTGAGTGGATTGGTCTCATCATAATCTGTACCTACCAGTGGCTGGAAAAAACAAGTCGGGTTCCCGGTATGACATGCAGCTCCGATCTGGTCTACCTTGGCAAGCAGCGTATCCAGATCACAGTCAATCGTCAGGGATTTTACATACTGAAAATGGCCGCTGGTTTCACCTTTCACCCACAGTTTCTGTCTGCTTCTGCTGAAGTAGGTCATCTTTCCCGTCTTTATTGTCTGATTAAATGATTCTTCATTCATATATGCCAACATCAAAACTTCCTGCGTCTTATAATGCTGCACCACGACTGGTATTAATCCCTGGTCATTCGTCTTAAACTGAGAAAATTCCATCATACTTTCAAAAGAAGTCATCTTAATATCTTCTGCTGCACATTCATCTTTAAATGTCACAAAATCCATATTCTGCTGACTGACATACTTTCCGGAAAGTCCTTTCACACCAGTACATTTCAATATTTTAAATAACTCTGATTTTTCCTCTGTATCTGTTACGATCACGCATGGAACATCTGTAACATTCATGATCGAATTCAGATCCAGTCTGTGCATAAATACAATCTCACTACAATATTCCTGAATCAGATGCTGGTGCTTAAACAGCCCATCAAAATCATTTAATGAAACCGCCAGTTTTTCTTTTCCAAACCGCTTTGCTGCATCTTCAATCAGCTTCACACTCTCCGGTTTTGAAAAATTCAGCATTGCCCGTTTCGCACCGGCATATAAAATCTTTTTAATATCTTCCTGTCTTTTTATATTTCCACCTGCAATCATTGGAATACGGATCAGTCGGTTCATCCGTTTCATCATATTGATTGCTTCTTCATGCTCTTCATCTGAATCAGACAGATCAAACACAATCAATTCATCTGCACCGTGATCACTGTAATATTTTGCAAGTTCAATGACATCTTCGGCAATCACAGTTTTATCATGAAACCATCTCACTGCCTTTCCGTCCGCGATGAAGATACAGGGGATTAATTTCTTATAACTCATTTTACTTCTCCTTTAAAGACTTCCCTTTGTCGTCCACGCTTCCTTGATTCTTGGCTCTTCCATTGTTGCCATATCCAACGCTTTTCCAAAACTTTTGAACAAAGCTTCTGCTTTATGATGATCATTCACACCATCCAGAACTTTTAGATGAAGATTGATCATCGCACTGTAAGATACCGCATAGAAAAATTCCCGGACCATTGCAGTATTCATTTCCCCCATACGCTCTCCTGTAAAAGGTGCATCCATATTTAAATATGGTCTTCCGGACAGATCGACTGCGCAAAGCACAAGTGTTTCATCCATCGGAAGGATAGAATGTCCAAAACGTTTGATGCCGGCTTTATCGCCGACTGCCTGAAGAATGGCCTGTCCAAGCACAATCCCGGTATCCTCGATCGTATGATGGCAGTCTACGTGAAGATCTCCCTTTACATTCACGGTAAGATCAAATAATCCATGCCTTGCGAACCCATCCAGCATATGATCAAAAAAACCGATTCCAGTATTGATCTGTGTTTTTCCCGTTCCGTCCAGATTCAGTGTAATTGCTATATCTGTCTCTTTTGTCGTTCTGGTACAGCTGGCTGTTCTATTCATTTCATCTGCCTCCTTACTCTGCTTCCGCTTCAAAGCGAACTTTGATGGAATTGGCATGTGCAGTCAGCTGCTCTGCCTCAGCAAAAGCTTCAATATCTTTATGTATATTTTGAAGTGCATCTTTAGAATATGAAATAATACTTGATTTCTTAATAAAATCATCTACAGACAATGCAGAAAAGAATTTCGCAGTTCCGTTTGTCGGAAGTACATGATTTGGCCCTGCAAAATAATCTCCCAACGGCTCACTGGAATATTCTCCGATAAAGATTGCACCTGCATTTCGGATCTTTGTCATTACATCATATGGATTCTTCGTCTGAATCTCCAGATGCTCTGAAGCGATATCATTTGCAATATCAATGACATCATCCATGGTATCTGCAACAAGAATATATCCGTAATTATCCAGTGATTTCTGTATGATCTCGCTTCTGGAAAGCTCTTTCAGAAAACCATCCACCTGATCAGAAACCTTCTGTACAAGCTCCTCACTGGTAGTCACAAGAATCGCAGATGCAAGTTCGTCGTGCTCTGCCTGTGACAGAAGATCCGCCGCAACATATCTCGGATTTGCAGTTTCATCCGCAATCACCAGGATCTCACTTGGACCTGCAATTGCATCGATGCTTACGTGTCCATATACCGCCTTCTTTGCCAGTGCTACATAGATATTGCCAGGCCCTACGATTTTATCTACTTTCGGAATACTTTCCGTTCCGTAAGCCAGTGCTCCAATTGCCTGAGCTCCTCCGACTTTATAGATTGCAGTTGCCCCTGCCTCATGTGCGGCAATCAGGGTATTGGGTGTTACTTTTCCATCTTTTCCAGGAGGAGTTACCATAATAATCTCATCCACTCCGGCTACTTTTGCGGGAACAATGTTCATCAGGACAGAAGATGGATATACAGCCTTTCCTCCCGGCACATAGACGCCGACTCTGTGGAGAGGTGTTACTTTCTGTCCCAGGATTGTTCCATCCGGCTGGCTGTCAAACCAGCTGAACTGTCTCTGTTTTTTATGATAGCTCTCAATGTTTTTCAGAGCTTTTCTGATAATCTCTATCAGTTTAGGATCAGCCAGTTCATACGCTTCTTTGATCTCTTCCTCTGTCACTTTTATATTCTGGGCATTAATCTCAGCCTGATCAAATTTCTTCGTATAATCAAAAATGGCCTGATCTTTTTCATTCTTTACCCGATCCAGGATTTCCTGAACCCCTTGTTCATATTCTCCATAATTGTTCGGGCTTCTCTTTAACAGATCCTCCAGAAGATTCTGTTTTATGTCTTTGTCTAACCGCTGTATTCTCATCCATCGTCATCCTTTCTTCTTTTGCTTCTATATCGGTTTTACATCTGAACCTGCGCACGCAGTCTGAGAAGCAATTCTTTAATTCGGTCATTTTCCATCCGCATGCTGACAGGATTTACGATCATTCTGGCTGACAGAGGACATACCTCTTCTAAAACCTCCAGTCCATTCTCCCTCAGAGTAGAACCAGTCTCAACAATATCCACAATCACCTCTGAAAGACCTACGATCGGTGCCAGTTCTATAGAACCATTCAGTTTAATAATCTCCACGGTCTGATGTTTCGTATTATAAAAATAATCTTTTGCTATATTCGGATACTTGGTAGCTACACGGATCAGTTCATGATTTTGAAGGAGCGGTGCAGCATCTTGATACCCACATACACACATCTTACATTTCCCATATCCAAGATCCAGTACTTCATGTACTTTACGTCCTTCTTCCAGAATCGTATCCTTTCCAACCACACCGATATCTGCTGCTCCATATTCTACATACGTCGGCACATCCGGTCCTTTTGCAAGGAAAAACCGAAGTTTTAACTCTTCATTTGTAAAGATCAGCTTTCTGGAGCCTTTCTCTTTCATTTCCTCACAGGTTATTCCGATTTTTTCAAATAATTCCAGTGTCTGATTTGCCAGACGCCCTTTGCCGAGGGCAAATGTCAGGTATCTCATCTCCGTCTAACTCCTATCTGTACTATTTACAATCTTGTGTTCTCCTGTTACCAGATTAATCATGGTAATTTCTCCTGATTTCTTAAGATAGATCAGGCTTCCGGCATAGTATTCATTGCCATATTCCACATACTCTTCCAGAAGCTTATCCTTTGCTTTCTTAATCAGCTCTGTATTCTTTGCCTTTCTTCTGAAATCTTTCGCAAGTGCAATTGCCTCTCTGGATTTTTCATCATCATAAACAATCAGAGTATTTTTTCTGGTATATACAATACGAATCTTCTGACGGGTCAATGCATTCATCAATTCATCGATCACGATTGCGAATCCGATGGATGGAGACTGCTTACCAAATTTTTCAATCAAATGATCGTATCGTCCGCCTTTTACGACAGCATCTCCGGTACCATAGGTATATCCACGGAAGATGATGCCAGTATAATATCCATACGTTCCCGTCATACTCAGATCAAAAGTAACGAATTTTTCCACACCATATAACCGCAGGGTATCATAGATTTTTTCCAGACGTTTTACCGCCATTACACCTTTCGAATTCGGTGCAAGGTTTTTCGCTTTTGCAAGGATCTCTACACCGCCTACCATCTCATTCAATGCCGCAAAAGCCTCTTTAGAACTTCTCTTCACCTGAATTCCATCCAGATATTCTTCTACTCCAAAATAATTACGGTTATTAATCAGCTCACGCACACGTTCTTCTGCGTCTTCATCCAGATTAGCATCCTCGATCAGACTCTGGAAATAATCTACATCCCCAACATTAAGCTGAAACTCTTTCAGTCCGATTGTCAGCATAGATTCAATGACCAGTGCCAGCATCTCTGCATCCGCCTCCACAGAATCATCGCCAATCAATTCTGCACCCATCTGAGTCGTCTCTTTTAATCTTCCCTGATAACTGGAATGATTGATAAATGTATTTCCGGTATAACAGAGACGGATCGGCAGCTGTTCATCCTGAAACAAAGTAGCCGCAGCTCTGGCGATCGATGGGGTGATATCCGGCCTGAGTGCCAGTGTGTTTCCCTCTTTATCAAAAAACTTATATAATTCTTTAGAAGGAATTGTTCCAATCTCTTTACGGAATACATCAAAATATTCAAACGTAGGTGTCTGGATGTCATGATATCCGTACAGATGAAATACTTTTTTCAGTCTTCCTTCCAATGCCAGCTTTTTTCCACATTCTACATTATATATATCTCTGACTCCTTCAGGAGTGTGCAACAATTTCTTCATAGTTCCTCCAATTATACTTTCTCTTTACTTTAGTATGCTACCACGTTAAAAGCCTCTTTGCATTATACGCATTTTCCTAGTCTTTGTCAAGTTCCTCTCTGAGTTCCAGATCAAGATTTACGGCATCCAGATATGGAACATAACATCCCCTCATCAGCTTTAGGAAAAATCGTGGATCCAGCTCTTCAAACCGGATACTTTTCCGACCACCTTCCTGGGCACGATCCCAGAATTTTCGAAGTTCTTCAAACCGCATATAATATAGAAGATCTTTTGCAGAATAATAGATTAGAATAAATGCAATTCCGTGTTGTTTTTCAAACTCTTCCATGAACCGTACCTGATGCTCATGGATATTCTGAAGCGGAAATGTCTCTGCAACGCATTCTTTCGCATCAAAGCATACCGGTATCCCCTGAACGGCTCCAATATAATCAATCGTGCTCCTCTGATCAAAATATGCCAGGGTAATCTGTCGGTGCTCTTTATCCATCTTCACGGGAGTGATCGGTGTCGGGATCTTCTGCATTAGCGCCAGGCCCTTTTCCAGATACCACTCATTGGTACGGTTAACCATATCTTCTAATGTCGAACCTCTAAGGCCTCTTGAATTCCATGTTCCCATTTTGTCTCCTTGATCATTTTCCAAAATTGTTCTGGTACCGGCGCAGTAAAACTCTTCCTGGAGAGATTCGAAAGCGACCCTTCCATAACCGGTAGTGTCAGCTGATATGCATGCAGTACCTGTGATTCAATATGACGCTTTTTCTTATATTCATCATTCCAGCGTCTGTCTCCATATTTATAATCACCCAGAAGCGGATGACCGATACTTGTAAGATGTGCACGGATCTGATGGGTGCGCCCGGTAATCAGATGCACTTTTAAAAGTGTCATTTCCTGATTCCATGCGATCGGCATATATTCCGTTTCAATCGGTACCAGTTCCTCTCCATTCCTCTTCCATCCCGATCTGTCAGTCTTTCCCTTCTGCATTCCCGGTATGATTGTTACCTTATTGGTTTTCTCATCTTTTTTCAGATATCCACTGATCTTTTTTTCTTTTTGGATTATTCCCTTTACAATGCACAGATAATACTTTTTTAAGCTTCTCTCTTTAAAAAGTTCACCCATCGTCTGAAGCCCTGTCAGACTTTTTCCTGCCACGATCAGTCCACTGGTATTCCGATCCAGCCTGTTACAAATAGATGGGCGGAAAGTCATCAGCTCTTTTTCAGTCACTTTTCCACTTTGAATCAGATATGCCGTCACGTATTCCACAACTGAAACGTCATCTTTCTTTGCTTTTTGCGATAGCATTCCAGATGGTTTATTGAGAATCAGAAGATTCGCATCCTCATATATAATATCCAGTTTTACCGGTTCTACCAGAGCAGACGGCATTTCTTTTGCAGAAAACTTTGCGATTGTGTCATCTGCCAGGAACATTTTCACGGAATCCCCCAATGAGAGCTGTTCATTTCCCGAAGCTTTCTTTCCATTTAAAACAATATTCTTTTTTCTGAGCATTTTATAAATGAAGCTCCCCGGCGCTTCGCTTAAATATTTGCGCAAAAGCTTGTCCAGTCTCTGTCCTGCTTCATTTTCATGAATAATAATTTCTTTCATAGGATTCTCTTTAATACGTAGTTCTTTTTAAAACCACTTCTTACATTGATATATTTAAAATGATTTTCCGTATTTCTTTCTCTCTTTTTCTGGTGCCCGTCTTTTCCACAGCCGCAATGTTATTCATACCTTCTGCACGGGCCAGAAAAGCTGAATAATCATGAAAAATCTTTACCGTCATTTTTTCAAAATGATTCTCTTGCAGGATATTTTTAATATGTCTGGCAAGTGCCGTCTCATCCGTCTTGGGACTGCTGGTATAACCACATACCACATGACCGGAGATTACTACAGCATCCAACGGCATTACTTTTTCAGAACTGGTAATTACCATATCATATCCTCTGATTACCAGATCCGCCTTCGTCTCAATCTCTTGATACTTATCCACATCAATGCTTTTGTGCGGTGCCATTGTAATAAATTCAACCAGCATTTTTGCTGCCGGGAGACATCCTACTACTGCAACGACCGTAAACAGATTTGCTTTTGTTCCCGTCTGCATATATCCCAGCACATAGACTGCGGTTACAATCGCAAATTCTGCAATTGCAAGCATCAGATACCTTACTTTCCTGGCTTTGATATATCCAGGCTGTCCTTTCTCTATCTTCATCTTCTATCGCCTCTCTTTTCATCTGTCAATCAATATGGTTGATTCTTGCCATGATTTCCACCAGCAAACCATCCGGCAGTATTCCGGCACATGCTCTGGATATCTTCATTGCAGTTCCGTATACGGATACCGGCCGTCTTTTCACCGCATCTTTCAATGCCTGTGTTACCACTGCGCCAGCCTCTGCCCGGAATCTTTTTTTCTCTTCCGATGGAAGTGCTCCTGCCCTGTCAAAAAATTCCGTATCCACTGGTCCCGGACATACTGCAGTAACCGTAATCTTACGGTTTTTTAATTCTGCCCCAAGTGCTCTTGAAAAGCTTAACACATAGGACTTTGAGGCAGCATATACGGTAAATCCAGGCTGTGGACAGAATGCAGCTGCCGATGCAAGATTCACAATACGGCTCCCCTTTGACATGTACGGAAGGCATAACAGAGTCATTCTGGTCAATGCCTTACAATTAATATCTATCATTCCACACTGCTCAGACATCTCAACCTCTTCTGCTCTTTTCATCTTACCATAACCTGCCGCATTGACAAGCATACGAATATCTGCCTGTTCTTCTTCTAACGACTGTCCGATCCTCTCAAACAGTTCATCGTCCTGCATATCTCCCGCAAATACTCTGACAGGAATAGGAATCGCTTTCTGAAGTGATTCCAGCCTGTCACGCCTTCTGGCCGTAACCCACAGTTCATCCAGATTACGATACAGTTTTGATATCTGCACGGCAAATTCTCTTCCCATCCCGGAAGAAGCTCCAGTAATCAATGCGATCTTCATATTTCATTGTCCCTTATTCATTCGTTTTTTTACAGCTTTATTTCTTCGTTTTTTTCTTATGCACATTTCGGATGGATTTCTTCTTCCCGGATGCCATTTTTTCTTTTGGTGCAGACGGATAATATCCATTCTTTCTTCCGCCATCAGTCTTCCGTTCCGCGATTTTTCTCGGGCGGATCAGGCAATGTCTGTCAAATCCGACCAGATCCATTCGACCGGTCTTTTTCAGTGCTTCCATGACCAGATCATAATTCTTTGGATCCCGGTACTGGATCAATGCTCTCTGCATTGCTTTTTCATGTGGATTCTTTGGAACATAAACCGGTTTCATATCTCTTGGATCCACTCCTGTATAATACATACAGGTAGAAATGGTAGACGGTGTCGGATAGAAATCCTGTACCTGTTCCGGCATATAACCCAGATCCCGGATATGTTCAGCAAGCCTCACTGCATCTTTTAACGTGGACCCTGGATGTGAGGACATCAGATAAGGCACGAGATACTGATCTTTATGAAGTTTTTGATTCATCTTCTGATACTGATCCACAAAAGCCTGATACACTCTGTTTTCCGGCTTTCCCATCTTCTGAAGAACCTGATCAGACACATGTTCCGGTGCCACCTTTAGTTGTCCGCTGACATGATACTGACACAGTTCTCTAAGAAAAGTATCATCTTTATCCGCCATAACATAATCAAATCGGATTCCGGACCGGATAAATACCTTTTTTACTCCCGGAAGTTCCCGCAGTTTTCTTAACAATTCAACATAATCTGAATGGTCTACTTTCAGATTCGGACACGGTTTCGGGTACAGACACTGTCTGTTTTTACAAACACCTCTGGTCAACTGCTTGTCACAGGAAGGCTGCCTGAAATTCGCAGTCGGTCCCCCGACATCATGAATATATCCTTTAAAATCTTTTTCTTTTGTAATCTTTTTTGCCTCTTCCAGCAAAGACTCATGGCTTCTGACCTGCATGATCCGTCCCTGATGAAAAGTTAACGCGCAGAAACTGCATCCTCCAAAACAGCCCCGGTTACTGATCAGACTGAACTTCACCTCAGAAATAGCCGGGACACCGCCGAGTGCTTCATAAGAAGGATGATAGGTTCTCATATACGGATAACTGTATACCTCATCCATCTCTTCTTTTGACAACGGCTTAGATGGAGGATTCTGCACTACATAAAGATGGTCATTATAAGGTTCCACCAGACGTTTTCCTGCAAACGGGTCCGTATTGCAATATTGGGTATAAAAGCTGCCGGCATACTTGAGCTTATCTTCCCGCATTTCTCCATATTCCGGAAGAATCACAGCATCATAAACACTCTCCAGACTTTTTGTCTTGTATACCGTTCCGGGAATAAATGTAATATCTTTGATATCAAGTCCACTTTCTAATGCTTCTGCTATCTCTACGATAGATCTTTCTCCCATTCCATAGGAGATCATGTCTGCTCCTGAATCCAGAAGAATGGAACGTTTCAGTTTATCCGACCAGTAATCGTAATGTGCAAGTCTCCTTAAGCTCGCCTCAATTCCACCCAGGATAATCGGAGTCTTTTTATATACCTGACGGATCAGATTGCTGTACACGATTGCCGCATAGTCTGGTCTTTTTCCCATCACACCCCCGGGAGTATAGGCATCTGTCTTCCTGTGCTTCTTTGACACCGTATAATGATTTACCATCGAATCCATGTTACCGCTCGACACCAGAAATCCCAGTCTCGGTTCACCAAATTCTGTAATACTGTTTTTATCTTTCCAGTCAGGCTGCGCAATGATTCCAACCCGGTACCCATGTGCTTCCAGGACTCGAGTAATAATTGCATGCCCGAAAGAAGGATGGTCAACATACGCATCCCCGGAAATATATACAAAATCTAACTGATTCCATCCTCTTTCTTCCATTTCTTTTCTACAGATAGGTAAAAAACCATTTCCCATTACAGTACCTCATATTTTCCTGATCTGATATCATTATAATCCTGAATATAATAATCAGCCAGTTCTCTCTTTTTTTCTCTCTGTGCCTTTGAAAAATCATCTTCTACAGCACAGACCTTCATTCCTGCATTCTTCCCTGCAAGAATTCCCATAGGCACATCTTCAAATACCAGACAGCGGAACGGAGCAATGCCGATCTCCGATGCTGCTTTCAGATAGACATCCGGAGCGGGCTTTCCAACTCCGACTTCACATGCGGTGATCACACAATCAAATAAGCTTTCAATCTTCAGAGCATTCAAAGTTCCATCTACCAGTTCTCTTCCGTTACTGGTTGCAATTCCAATCTTCTTTCCCTGGCGGCGCATCTCTTCTATAAATTCGAGGACGCCTTTTTTCAGCGGCACCTGCGTCATATATTTTTCATAAGCCATCTGCGTCCATTCATCCATGACTTCCTGTCTCGTCTGAGTCAGCTTCGGAAAAGCATCCAGGAAATACTGTGCCGTCTCAGAATAGCTCATTCCTTCCATTCCTTCATGAAAATGTTCTGGCGGGACAAGGTCATATTTGGCAAAAAAATCCACATCCACTGCAGGCCATATCCACATAGAATCCACCAGTGTACCGTCCATATCAAAAATGATTCCTTCTATATTATTCAGCATTCCATTCTGTAACATCTTTTATCTCCTCTTTTGTCAAAAGCCGGTATTCTCCTGAATGTAAATTCTCATCCAGTACAAGCGGCCCCATTGACTCCCGTTTCAGATAAGTTACTTCCTTTCCAACTGCCTGAAACATACGCTTTACCTGGTGATATTTTCCCTCACAGATGGAAAGGCGGATTTCTGACTCAGATGAGCTTCGGATGATCTCAAGTGTCCCCGGACGAGTCCACTCTTCCTTCCCATCCGCACCAATGTTTACTCCCTCTTGAAAGCATCTGACATCTTCTTCTGTCACTTTCCCCTGAACTTTTGCATAGTAAACCTTATCCACATGCTTTTTGGGCGATAAAAGCCGGTGCGCCAATGCTCCGTCATTCGTGATCAGAAGCAGCCCTTCTGTATCTTTATCCAGTCTTCCTACAGGAAAAAGATCCTTTCTTTTCTTATCCCGGATCAGATCTAATACTGTAGTATCTCTGGAATCTTCAGTAGCAGATACCACTCCGGCCGGTTTATTCAACATATAATATTCCAGGGACGCATATGCCACTTCATTTCCATCCAAAGTAACCGAATCTTTTTCTTCCTGAACTTTGACATCCGGTGTCTTCACTATCTTCTGGTTCACACAGACTCGTCCCTGGCGAATATACTTTTTTACTTCCTGCCTGGTACCAAATCCCATATCAGCAAGATATTTATCCAAACGTATCATTTAACAGAGCCTCCATCCCGGAAGATACTTATTCTTCAATGTTCCGCCTGCAATCTTTCCCCATCCCAGAGGATATCCATCCACGCAGACCAGATGCCAGCCTTTTGCTTTCTTTTCCATCAGCTCGTCTACTTCCAGAGTCTCCCCTTTTAAATATCTGCGTACACGGTCATCCTCTGCTGAAAAATCAATACAATGTGCAAATTCTTCTTTCTTCAGATACATCGCAAGTGCCTGACTTGGTTCAAACCGCTTTTTCTTCAGTTCTCCGAGTAATAATCCCGTACGCAGAAACCGGATTCCTCTGACATCTGGCAGTTCTTCCGGCATATAGTAGATCCGTTCCCCATGAATATCCAGCCTGGACGCATCCAGTTCCCAGGAAATATCCTGCATAAATTCTGCCAGTTCTTCAGGAATCTTTGCACTTTTCTTTTTCAGTTTCAGTTCTTTTGCCGGAAGTGGTTCTCCTTTTTGAAGAAGTGCAAGATAATGTCCCTCTCCTTTCATCTTATGAGGAAAGATCCTGACCGTCTTTGCAAGTTCAGGATCCCTGCTTCTGGTCTCTTCCGGTATTCCCAGGCAGAATCCGTCATAGTATGGTTCAATCCCAAGCACATGAAATTCCGGATACTCCTCTTTCAGATGTTCTATCATCTGTTCATTCTCACGGCTGTCAAATGTACAGGTCGAATAAAGCATCATTCCACCCGGTTTTAACATTCTGGCCGCCTGCAGGATGATATTTCTCTGAAGATTACTGAAAAACTCGGGACCATGTTCCTCCCATGCCCTGACCATTTTCTTGTCTTTCCGGAACATCCCTTCTCCGGAACACGGTGCATCTATCAAAATCTTATCAAAATATTCCGGGAAATAAGTTTCCAATTTCCCCGGTTCTTCACTCAGCACCAGTACATTTCCAATTCCAAATACTTCTATATTTTTAAGCAGTCCCTTTGCTCTGGAGCTGCTGATATCGTTGGCAACCAGTACTCCTTCTCCCCGGAGTTTTGCTCCAAGTTCCGTCGCCTTTCCACCAGGTGCTGCACATACATCTAACACCTTATCTCCCGGTGCGATCGGAAGACGGTCCGCAGGTGTCATGGCACTGGGTTCCTGAAGATAATAAAGTCCTGCAAAATAGTACGGGTGCTTCGCAGGAGAAACATGTTCTCCATCATAATAGAATCCATTTTGAATCCATGGTACAGGTGTAATCTCAAAAGGACAGATCTTCTTAAACTCTTCGACAGAGATCTTTCCTGTATTCACACGCAGTCCATAATATCTCGGTTCCTCATAACATGCTACATATTCTTCATATTCTTCTCCAAGGAGCTGCTTCATCTTTTTCTCAAATGCGCTGGGCAGATACATCTATTCTTCCTCCGTAAGCATCAATTTCATTGCATATGTAGTTTAGTATAACATATTCGAGTGTATAACTCTAGGAATAAGCATATTTTAATTTTTTATTTTCCAGATATTTTAAAACATAATACGGATTGACGCTTATTTCCTCTCCATTCTTCCAGGAATAAATCCCCACATGCAGATGTACCGCAAATTTTCCTTTTGTTCCTTCTTCTCCATATCCGGAATCCCCCATATATCCAAGAAGTTCCCCAGCCTTAACCCGATCACCTTTTTTCAGATTACTATAGCAGTCCAAATGTGCGTAGTAATAATAAGTACCACTCTCTGTTGTTATGCCAACTCGATATCCACCCTTCTCCAGCCAGCCCAGATTCGTCACGGTTCCTTCGGTCATACTGACAACCGGATAGATTCCTCGTTCATTTTTCGAAGCCATGATATCTGTGCCTTCATGTCCACTTGTTCCATTATAATGGCGTTCCTCCATCCATCCATTTACAAACGATGTTTTTAATGACTTATCCACCGTGGATTCTGGAACCGGGTAATAAATCACCTCATTTTCCACATTTTCAAGAAAAATTATGCACTCATTTGAAAGCCGGTCTTTTTCTGCAAGCATTTCCCTGGAAAAAAAATCTCTTCGGTACTCTGCATCTGAAATCGTTTTATTCTGCATGGTGTTCCATCTTCCAATCTCTTTTATCTTTTCGATTTCCAAAACGGAAAACAACGCCAGTAAGGACAAAAGCAAAATCATTCTTCCAGAATTTAATTTTTTCATTTTCTCATTATATATTGTCATTTTTTATTACTATATGCAAAATGGCCAGCTCCCTATGACTATAAGGAACCAGCCATTCCAATCCGTAATACGGATTCTATGATTCATCTTTTATTTACATTTTTTAAGAACTGCTTTCAGATATTCCCAAGTTCTCTGCGTAGAGGCAATATCCAGCTTTTCATTAAATGAATGAATATCCAGAAGATCCGGTCCAAAAGACACACAATCCAGATCCGGACGTTTTCCAAGGAAGATTCCGCATTCGAGCCCTGCATGAACGGTAGAAACAACAGGATCCTTTCCATATACCTCTCTGTATGTATCCTCCAGAATATGACAGATCTCAGAGTCCGGATTATACTGCCATGCAGGATATTCGCTTAATGTTTTTCCCTGACCTCCAAATGCTTTGGCACATCCTTCAAGCATCTCTCTTAAATACTGTTTTTTACTTTCGACCGAACTTCTGATCAGGAATTCACTTCTGACATAGTTCTCATGCGTATCTACTACTCCTACACTCAACGAAGATTCTACAATGCCTTTTAATTTACGGCTGTACTCATATAGTCCATTCGGGCAAAGCAGGAAGAAACCAATCACACGCTCTGTGGAATCTTTATCGCACGCATCGGTACAAACTCCTTCTTCTATTTCCATATCCAGAATCAGCCCCGGTTCCTCTCCCATAAATTCGTGGTTCCAGATAGCTTCCATTTCACGGATCGTATCCGCTGCCTTCTCTTTCGAATCGGAAGGAAGGATAATCTTTGCAGTTGATTCCATTGGAATCACATTGTCTTTAGAGCCTCCGCCCAGCTCTACAATCTGAAATGGTACTTCTTTCTCGATCCGATTTAACAAACGCCCCATCATCTTATGTGCATTACCGCGTTGCTTATGAATTTCAGATCCTGAATGCCCGCCAAGCAGACCATGAAGCTTTACAGTCACGCGCGTTCCATTCACTTTTTCCCGCCGAACCGGAACAACAGCCTCATAACGGATTCCACCGGCACAGCCGACCGTTAATGTTCCTTCTTCTTCAGAATCAATATTCAACAGTTTCTTTCCTTTCAGAAGTGTAAGATCTATGCCATTTGCACCCTCCATTCCAGATTCCTCATCTACGGTAAAGAGTGCTTCAATCGGCGGATGTGGGATCTCATTACTGTCCAGGATTGCCAGAGCCATTGCTACCGCAATGCCATCATCTCCACCAAGAGTCGTATCTTTTGCTTTTACGTATCCATCCTCTACATAGAGTTCCAGTCCCTGTGTCTTAAAATCGTGGTCAGATCCCGGTCTCTTTTCACAGACCATGTCCATATGTCCCTGCAGAATGACAGGTTCTGCATCCTCATATCCGGCTGTTCCACCTTTTTTAATGATCACGTTGTTCAAATCATCCTGATATGCTTCCAGTCCACGCTCCTGTGCGAAGGACATCAGATAATCACTGACCTTCTTCGTATCAAAAGTTCCCCTCGGGACATTGCTCAGCTCCTCGAAGAAATGAAACACTTCCTGAGGTTCAAGATTTTCCAGAATTGCCATTTTATGTTACCTCTCTTCTTTTATTATTCTTCTTACTATTATGAGTCACTTGTCATAAAAAATCAACCTTATCATAGAATAAAACAAGGTCATTTTTATTGGAGTATCATTCTATGAAACAACGCATTTTTTCTGCATTTATCCTTATTTTCTTCTTTCTTATGCTCTGCTTTCCCAGTCAGACACTAGAAGGTGCAAAAAGCGGTCTTCTTCTGTGGTTTCAGTCCGTTCTTCCAACATTATTGCCCTTTATGATCCTCTCAAGTCTTATGATACATACCAGTGCCATTCAGTGGATCTCCAGAATATCCTCTCCCTTTTTATGCAGAATTTTTCGTGTTTCTCCCTATGGCTCCTTTGCACTTCTGACAGGGTTTTTATGCGGGTATCCAATGGGAGCGAAGACCGCTTCTGACTTGTTAAAAAATGATTATATCACGCAAAATGAAGCTTGCTATTTACTTTCATTCTGCAATAATACAAGCCCCATGTTCCTGATCAGTTTTATCATCCTTCAAAACTTAAAATGTCCCTCCCTGATGCTGCCTTTACTCAGCATTTCTATATTTTCGCCCGTCCTGTGCAGCTTTTTATTTCGTAGATATTATCAAATTCCCAAATACTCTTTTCATTCTCGCTTTCCTTCCGTTCCTCTCCACTCCCGTAGAAATCTTGCAGACTCCTGTATGATGGAAAGCCTGGAGGCCATCACCAAAGTAGGAGGATATATGATACTTTTTTCAATTATGATCAATCTTTCAAAAGTATTTCTCAGGAATCTTCCATGGATGTATCTGCTGGCTGTGCCTTCTCTTGAATTAAGTAGCGGCACTGCCTTGATCTGCTCATCCACTTTAACTGTTCAGGCAAAAATCATCTATTCACTTACTTTGTCTTCTTTTGGAGGATGGTGCTGCATTGCACAGACCAGATCCATGATACAGGACAACAGTCTGTCAATTCTTCCTTATATTGCAGAAAAGCTGATTACCGCATCGGTAACCAGCTTACTTACATACTGCTACTTATTCTTCTTTTAGAAAACAAATAAATACACAGATAAACAGACCTCACCTAACCCAGATTATCATCTTCCTCCTGGAAATCCTGATCATCTATATATTCATCATCTCCATATGCATCTTCCGTATAACGCTCCTGTGCATATCCGGGATCTGTATATCCTCCATTGCCATATTCTGCCTCCAGACCTCTGGAAGACTGCTCAGGAATCTCAAGCTCTGCACGGTTATTCCGAACCATATCATAACATTCCTGAAGGGAATTCACCAGCCCATCATACTTGGTTGTATAGCTGTCCAGTGTATGTCCTATGATGCTTTCTGCCTGTGATAACAGATCATCTGTATACTGCATTGCGCCAATACGGATATCATTCGCATCGCTTGTAGCATTATCCAGAATCTGCTGTGCCTGCTCAGTAGCAGCTGTCACAATCTCATTCGCCTGTGCATAAGCCTGCTGCATAATCTCGTGTTCACTGACCAGCTCACTCGTCTGAATCTGCGCATCCGCAATCAGGCTGTCCGCTTTTGCCTGTGCATCCGCAAGGATCGCATCCTTATTTGCAATGATCTTCTGATAGCGCTTGATCTCATCCGGTGTCTTCATACGAAGTTCCCGTAAGAGCTCGTCCATCTGATCTTTATTTACAATAATCTTAGTCGTAGATAACGGCTGAAACTTACAACTATCAATGTACTCTTCAATTTCTTCAATAATCTGTTCAATACGGCTGCTCATAATTTACACTCTCCTTTTTAATTATTTCCGTTTTTTCTCAATATTCTCCATCACAATCGGCGGAACAAACTGAGAAATATCCCCTCCAAAAGCCGCTACTTCCTTCACTGTTGTAGAACTTAAATATGAATACTCCAGACTGGTCGTCAAAAAAACCGTCTCTACTTCCGGCTCCATCTTATGATTCGTCTGAGCCATCTGCAATTCATATTCAAAATCTGTAATAGCCCGAAGGCCCCTTATAACCATCTTTGCACCCGTCTTGCGGGCAAAATCCACCAGCAATCCTTCGAACGGAATAATCTTAACATTTGGCAGATCTTTTGTTACTTCCTTTAACATTCTAACACGTTCTTCTGCGGAAAACAACGGGGTTTTTGCGTTATTATTCAACACTCCGACAATTAATTCATCCACTAATTTAGAAGATCTTTTGATCACATCCAAATGACCATATGTGACCGGGTCAAAGCTTCCCGGATAAATTGCTTTTATCATATTCTTTTCCTTCCTGTATTTTTCAGCTACACTTTTTCAAGAAAAGCATGCTTGTTAGTCTTGTATTTTTTCATCTTGATCAAAGAATATCCCAGTTCTTCCACATACTCGAAATCTGTTTCCAGAGACGCTTCAACAATAATCACACCGCCTTCTGCCAGAAGATCCGAATCCGCAAGATATTCCAGAACCTTACGTTCCAGTTCATTTCCATATGGAGGATCCATGAAAATATAGTCAAACTGTATGGTCCCTTCTAATTTATATAGGGCAGTCATAACATCCATTATCATCGTTGTTCCCTGCTCCTCCAGATGTGTCCGTTTCAGATTCTCTTTGATACAGGACATTGCCTTCGGATTTTTCTCCACAAACACAGCTTTTTCCGCTCCGCGACTCAATGCCTCTATTCCAATCCCTCCACTTCCGGAAAAAAGATCCAGAAACTTACAGTCATATAAATACGGCGCGATCATATTAAATAATGTCTCTTTAATGCGATCTGTCGTCGGTCTGGTATCCATCCCTTCCAGCGTCTTTAATTGTATTCTTCTTGCACTTCCCGCAATGACTCTCATACTCTATATAACCCCTTATTTTTTGCATTATTTTTATTATAGATATGTGTCCGGCAATTGTCAATTCAGCCTGCTAATTTTTCCCAATTGTTCCAAGTTTTCGGTATCGGTTTACACATGCATAGATTTCCTGTTTTCTTGGCATTGCAAGGTTCCCCGGGATCATCGTGCCCTCACATATCACACCAAGCCCATCTATTTCTAGCTCTCTCCACACTTCTTCGATTGACTGCTGAACGGTCTTCCGTCCATCAAATACCTCTTCTTCCAAATACCGCAGGATATGTCCCAGACTTGCAAGCTGTTCCTGATCTGCCAGCTGTTCAACGTATCTTAAATCCACAGTCTCATGGTTCAACATCACTCCATCTCGTCCCATGGTCTTTATCTTAACTCTTCCCTTTTGCCGAAGTCCATGATCAGCCCGTACCTTCCGTTCCCCAGAAGGACGGACCAGCCGGTCTTTCGGAAACTGAAGCTCTGGATATTCCGAAGCAGCTTTCTTCGCAATCTTGGTAATCTCCTTTGGGACATAACGATCCATCTGGATCACCTGATCTGCCACCTGAAAATATGCTCCCGAACTTCCCGCCACCATGACCGTCGAAATTCCAAACTCTTCATAAATAGCTCTCACTCGTTCAATAAACGGTGTAATTGGCTCCATCTCACGATGAATTACCTGCTGCATCAGTTCATCCCGTACCATAAAATTCGTAGCACTGGTATCTTCATCTATCAAAAAAGTACCTGCACCCGCTTCTATACTTTCTGTCACATTCGCTGCCTGTGAAGTACTGCCACTTGCGTCTTCTGTTACAAATGAAACGGTATCCTTTCCATTCGGCAGATCATTAATAAACATTGAGATATCTGTATTTCTTATACTTCTTCCATCCTCAGCCCTGATCTTTACAGCTGCGGGATCCGTCAGGACATACTCTCTTCCATCCCCTGCAATATGTGGATATACACCACTTTCCAGTGCTTTTAGAAGCGTAGATTTCCCGTGATAGCCCCCTCCTACAATCAGGGTAACTCCTTTTCGGATTCCCATACCACTCATCTCTCCGTAATACGGCAGATGCATTGTCACTTTCATAGAATCCGGTGATTGAAAAGCAACAGCTCCTTTCATCGGGCGCTGTGATACTCCTGATTCCCTTGGAAGAACAGACCCATCCGCGACAAACGCTACAAGTCCCATCTCCTCTAAATGTGTCTGTATATATTCCTGATCCACAGAAAGCTCCATCACCTTCTGCACTTTGCTTCTATCTAATTTCCGATAGCATAACGAATTCTCTACACAGTCCGGGAGGTACTCATACAGGATTTTTATCAGCTCTCCTGCATTGATCGTGCGTCCATTTGCCGGAAATCCAACTTCAAATCTTACTATAATATCTCCATTTTTTTCATCTATGGTACACGCAGTCCGTTCCAGGACCTCCTGACCACATCTTGTCACAGAGATCAGTCCGCTCTTTCCTGAACCATGCGCCCGGAAAGAAACCTGGTCTATCTGTCTTCCGAAGTTCCGGATCAGGTAATCTTGAAGCGCAGTCCGCTTACACGGCCGATCATAAAGTTCTTTCGGAAAGCCTGCAGTTCTTCCGGATACTTTTACACTTAATTTTGACGGCGATGCAAAAGGATCTCCCTGTACATGTTCGATTGCAAGTATATATTTTCCAAACTGATAAGTACCTCTGGTATCTTTATACGCAGGATATCCTCTGTGATCGATCCGATTCAATAACTGCCTCAGCTCTTCTGATGTCTTCATACAATGATTCTCCTAATTCTATATCTAATATCTGATTGCTTCTTCTCTGGTCATCCAAAAATGAATTCCTGTCGTAGAATCCATCCATCGGTCTTCATTAAAGTCTTTTACTTCCACCCATTGTCCTTTGCGGTATACAAAATTTTCATCCACCAGGGACCATGCCTCTTCATATTCTTCAGATGCATCAAAACTTTTAATCGTTAATACTTTTGCTTTATTGCATCTGCAGGAAGGAAGCGTCGCTGAAGTTCGCTTTGCATCCGCAGGGATCAGAAGCTGTACCAGCCGGTCATTTACACATTTTTTATAGCCTAAGATCGGCCCTGTTTCCGGGCAATGCATCTGAAACCATTGTGTCTTTTCATCATATATTATTCTGTCGAGTTTCGCTCGTTCCAGCACTGCACCAAACAAATCGGCCCCTTCTATATTGCATCCAGTCATATCACATGCTCTCATAGAAGCTGTTTTCATATTCGCATTTCTGAAATTTACCATTCTGAGCACACAACCGTCCAGAAGCGTATTTTCGATACTGCTGTTCTGTAAATCCGCCTGATTTAAAATGACATTCCGGAATTCACTCAGAGTAAAATCCATATTGCTCAGATTCCATCCCGTCAGATCCATGTCTGTAAATGATTTTTCTCTGAATACAAGCCTTTCCCCCGGTTTTCGGCACTTTATAACGGCTTCCAGTTCATTCTTCGTCATTTTCTGCATATATCCACTTCCTTTGCAGATTTTTCTCCTCTTTCTAAAGATCTACAATTCGTGCTCTGTGATGAATAGACGGAAGAAATTTGTTCAGCAGATCCTTCGTTTTAAACTTCAAATGACTGGTATTAATTCCTGGATTACATCCAAACCACTCTGATTCTGCGACTTCCTTATCTATAATCACCTGAACGTAATCATCTTCATCCATCAGAAGCCCCGCCACACTGGCCGATCCCGGAGTCGTTCCCAGATGCTCCAGCATCTTTTCCGGCGGAGCAAATGACATATGTGATACCCCCAGCTTTTTACTAAAAGCCGATGTATCAAATGACTTATCTGCCGGCATCACCAACAGATAAAATGAAGTTTTTTTCTGGTTACATAAAAATACATTTTTCCGGATCTGCGTTCCAATGACCTGATCAACGGCAGCACACTCTTCCATTGATGCAGCCGGATCATTATCAACCTGTTCATACGGAATCTTTAATTTATCCAATGTATCATACATTTTTCTTTCTAAAGGCATCCTCTTATCTGTCGGTGCCGATGTTCTGATCTCACTGATATACATCCTTTTTTCCCTCCATTATGAATTCACAAAAGTATTCCTTACTTTTTTTATCAAAGTTATTCTTTTAACATTATATCGAATCTGACAAGGCTTTGCAAATCATACTGATCCGATTTTTAAAGCAATGAAAGCGATTCCTTTCGATTCATAATTTGATAAAGCATATCAGGCTGTGTTATAATACTTTCAAATATGAAAAAGGAGAGTGATTCTTATGAAATATATCTTGGCATCTGCCTCTCCCAGGCGCAAAGAACTGCTTTCTCAGGCTGGTTTTTCCTATGAAGTAATTCCTTCGGATGTAGATGAAAAAATCTCTTGCATCATTCCGTCAGATGTTGTCATGGAACTGGCACATCAGAAGGCCTGGGACGTCTTTCAAAAAGTATCACAAACTGCGGCACATTCAGACTGTGTGATTATAGGTGCCGACACAATCGTCGCATATAATGGAGAAATTCTCGGAAAGCCAGATGATGCAGCCGAAGCCTACGATATGTTGTCCATGCTCTCAGACAGGACACACCAGGTCTATACCGGAGTATCTCTTGTGATTTTTCAAAACGGCCAGGTACGGACTCATGATTTCTTCGAACAAACGGATGTAACTTTTTATCCTGTTTCCCGCCAGGAACTCTTGAAATATACAGCTTCCAAAGATCCGCTTGATAAAGCCGGAGCTTACGGGATTCAGGGACCTTTTGCCATCCATGTGAAAGGAATATCCGGCGATTACAACAATGTAGTCGGTCTTCCGATCAGCAGGCTTTATCAGGAGTTAAAAGCCCTTAACCTTCTATAACAATCATGATATATTTCTGACACGGAATCATTTTTATGCAAAAAACCGACCATGGATTTCCATAGCCGGTCTTTTGCTATATTCAGGAAATATTTCCCTGATTATTTATTTTCTGCCTCATATTTTGCAGCAGCTTCATCAATTGCAGCACGCATGATCAGCATCAGCTCATCGATCTGTTTCTTTGTAACGATAAGTGGTGGAATCATACGGTTTACTTTATTACCAATTGCTGTGATCAGAGCCATTCTGTCAAGACATCCATGTTTTACTTCTACAGAAATCGGGATATCATATTCACATCCTACCAGAAGTCCACGTCCTCTTGCTTCTACGACGTGTGGCAGTTTTGCAAGTTCCTGTTTCATATATTCACCCATAACTCTTGCATTCTCACACAGGTTATTGTCAAGAATCTCTGTAACAGATGCAAGGCCTGCTGCACAGGATACACAGTGTCCACCATAAGTAGAACCATGTGTTCCACGTGTAAATGCTGTTGCTACTTTTTCAGATGCGCAGCATGCTGCAAGCGGCATTCCGCCACCAACTGCTTTTGCCATAGAAACTGCATCTGGTTTTACACCATATCCCATGAAAGCCATCGGAGCACCAGTACGTCCCCATCCTGTCTGAACTTCGTCAAACAGAAGAAGCATGTCATTATCATCACAGAGTTTACGTAATCCTTCAATAAACTCCTGTGTTGCAGGATGTACACCACCCTCACCCTGGACAGGCTCAATCATGATCGCGATTGTATCTTTTGTAACCTTGGATGCAAAGTCTTCAAGATTATTATATTCAGCATATGTAAATCCTGGAAGCATTGGTTTGAAGCCCATCTGGATTGCATTATCCGGCTGTCCTGTTGCAGACATCGCACCATAAGTTCTTCCATGGAAACCATGTTTTGCAGTGATAATCTGGTATCTGTCCGGTCCATAATTATCTACACCATATTTTCTTGCCATCTTAATCATACACTCATTTGCTTCAGTTCCTGAGTTCTGATAAAAAATCTTATCCATACCGATCGTATCACAGATCTTCTTTGCCAGAAGTGCCTGCGGAATAGTATACGGATAGTTAAATGTATGCATAATATCATCCATCTGATCCTTAACGGCTTCCACAACCTTTGGATTTCTGTTACCTACGCTGTTAACAGCAACTCCGCCGTAAAAATCAAGATAAGCATTTCCCTCTTCATCATACAGATACATACCTTCTGCTCTTTCAGCAATAAAATCATAACGCTCGTATGTTTCTACCATATACTTGTTGACAATATCTTTCAACTCCTGTGCTGTAAGACCCGTATCTTTCAGTCTCATAATAAACTCCTCACTTTCATCCATTGATACTTTAAATTTTGGTACAAAAAAAGACACCTATCCCTTTCGCGTGGCGTCCTTGCCTTTTGACGCTTTCAGTATATACCCGAGTTTTCAAAACGTCAATACTTTTTTGATAATTATTAATAATTAATAATTTAACATATTTGTTAATTTTCCCTACAATTTTTATGTTTTTTTTGTTATTATTTTACACTTTCAAGGTCATTTTTCACAAATTTTTTAAATGTCCTCCAATCATGTAAAAAGCAGAGTGTCATACAACACTCTGCTTCTTTGCACATATTAGTTATACTTACGTTTTCTAGCAGCTTCAGATTTCTTTTTACGTCTAACACTTGGTTTTTCGTAATGTTCTCTCTTGCGAATCTCCTGCTGAATACCAGCTTTTGCACAGTTTCTTTTGAATCTGCGTAAAGCACTATCTAACGATTCGTTTTCTTTAACGATTACATTTGACATAGTCTCACACCTAACCTCCCCTCCAGTCCGATATTGTGCATCATACGACTGATCGGGTATTTTTATTGCACTACATATGATTATAACATATTTTTTTATTACGTCAATATTTTTCTTAAACTTTGAATAATTTTACCGCTTCTTTTTTATCATATAATATACCGGAAGTCCAACCAGCATTACAATAATGCTTCCTAATGACAGCAATGTAGAATTCCATCCTGACAGAAATAGCTGATTGACTATCACGAAAACACCACTCAGGATCGCAATCAGAGGAACTAATGGATACAATGGAACTTTATATGTCCTAATGACATCTGGTTTATCTTTTCTTAATTTCATGACACCTATAAAAGTTAAGGTATAAAACATCCAGCTTGAAAACACTGCAAGATCTGTCAGTAAATTAAACTGGCCGCTGACCGCATAGACTGCTCCGATCCCACCCACTAAAATAATAGAATTAGCCGGAACCTGAGCTTTATTCAGCTTTGCCAGGGTTTTGCTAAATGGGAAGTTATCATCTGCAGCCAGGGAATATGCCACTCTTGATCCGGAAAGCACGAATCCGTTACATGCTCCAAATACTGATATCATAATTCCTACCGAAACAATCTTTCCTCCTACATCACCGAAGATTTTAAGTGCTACAGCCGAAGCAGGTGTACTAAGTGTGGCAAGTTCACTGGCCGGCAGTACCCATAAATAAGCGAGATTTATAATAAAATAAACTGCCATAATCACAGATACCCCTCCCACAATTGCAATCGGAAGATCTCTTCCCGGATTCTTCATCTCTCCGGCAATGGCTCCAACATTGGTCCAGCCTTCAAAAGCAAAAAGAATAGCCACCATCAGCTGCCCTAGTACAATAGCCGCATTCAGTCCCTCTCCCACCATCGGATGAAAGATTGGATTTTCACCACTTCCTCTTATAAATCCAAATACCATCAGAAGAATCAAAGGAATCAATTTACAGATTGTAAAAATAACCTGTACATTTCCTCCCACTTTTGAACCCATTGTATTTAAAAAGATAACAAGAATAATAACACCAATCGAAAACGGAACACGTACACCTTCTCCAATAAACAAAGCTGCCTGTTGCGCACACACTACTGCCAAAGCGGAAATCATCGCAGGATAGAACAGGAGAACCTGTACCCAGCCTGCCAGAAACCCGATCAACGGATTATAGATTTCTTCCAGATATGCAACAATACCTCCGGTTTTAGGAATCATGATCGCAACTTCTGCAAACGTCAAAGCTGCGGCAATACTTGCAAGACCGGTAATGATCCATGCGATCATTCCAAGTCCCGGTGCTCCGCCAGTCGCTGTATAAATCGCCTGCGGTTTAAAAAATACTCCGGATCCAATCACGCAACCTACGACGGTTGCCGTCGCAGTGGTCACGCCCAGATTCTTTTTTAATTTTCCGTTATCTCCCATTCATCTTCTTCCTTTTTATTGAATTTGCTTATGCAATCTGTCCTTCTAGTACTTCTTCCGCTTTTGCAAGGGCATCCTCAATACCTTCCGGCTTCTTTCCACCGGCCTGTGCCATATTCGGACGTCCACCACCGCCGCCGCCGACACAGCCAGCGACAGCCTTGATCAGATTTCCTGCATGTGCACCCTTCTCCATAGCTTCTTTCGTCGCCATTGCCATAAGACTTACTTTCCCATCATTGACAGATGCCAGAAGAATCACACCTTCTCCAAGCTTTTCTTTTAACTGGTCTCCAAGATCCCGAAGGCCATTCATATCAACACCTTCCAGTTTTGTGGCAAGAAGTTTCACGCCCTTCACTTCTACAACCTGATCCATGACATCACCCATTGCGTCTTTTGCAAGCTTACTCTTTAAGCTTTCAACTTCGCCTTTTAGGTTCTTGTTTTCACTCATAAGATGTGTCACTTTTTCTGTCAGCTGATCTGGTGTTGCTTTTAACAGTTTTGCTGTTTCATGCAATTTCTTTTCCAGTTCATTATAGTAATTCAAAAGTCCCTTCGAAGTAAGCGCCTCAATTCTGCGGACACCCGCTGCAACACCGGTTTCTGATAAGATTTTAAATGCCATAATATCGCCAGTGTTTGCTACATGCGTTCCTCCACAGAACTCAATAGAGAAGTCTCCCATGCTGACAACTCGTACGATATCACCATACTTCTCACCGAACAGAGCAGCTGCACCAGTCTTTCTTGCTTCTTCAATTGGCATATTTCTGACAATCACCGGGAGATGATTCCGGATTTCTTCATTTACAATCGTTTCAACTTTCTCGATTTCTTCCTCTGTCATTGCAGAAAAATGTGTAAAATCAAATCTCAGTCTATCTGCATTATTCAAAGATCCAGCCTGCTCTACATGATTGCCAAGCACCATTCGAAGAGCTTTCTGAAGCAGATGAGTTGCACTATGGTTATTCGCTGCCAGCGCACGATTCTCTTTATCAATCTCAAGAGTAACCGTATCTCCTACTTTGATCATTCCTTTGGTAACATGACCGATATGGCCGAATTTACCGCCTAGAAGTTTAATAACATCTTCTACCAGGAATTCTCCTTCCGCGGTACGGATCACACCTTTATCTGCTTCCTGACCACCGCTGGTAGCATAGAAAGGAGTTTTTTCAACAATGATTGTACCTTTTTCTCCGTCGGATAATGCGTCTACCAGTTCCGTATCCGTTGTAAGCACACTTACCTTAGATTCGTAAGTCAAATTATCATAACCTACAAACTCCGTTGTAACCGCCGGATCAATGGACTCGTATACAGTAACATCTGCCCCCATATAGTTCGTTACTTCACGAGCTTCACGTGCAGTTTTTCTCTGTACTTCCATCGCCTTCTTAAATCCATCTTCATCAACAGATAACCCTTTTTCTTCCAGAATCTCTTTCGTCAGATCCAGTGGAAATCCATAGGTATCATACAATTTAAACGCCTTATCTCCGGAAAGTATTTTTTCTTCTTTGGATGCCATATCAGCTTCCATCTCAGTCAGGATTGATAATCCCTGGTCGATCGTCTTATTAAACTGATCTTCTTCTTTTGCAATAACCTTAAAGATAAATTCTTTCTTTTCTTCCAGTTCCGGATATCCGTCTTTCGAACCATCAATCACCGTCTGTGCCAGTTCCGCCAGGAACTCTCCCTGGATATTCAGAAGTCTTCCGTGCCGGCATGCACGTCTTAACAGACGACGGAGTACATATCCTCTTCCCTCATTCGAAGGCATAATTCCATCTGAGATCATAAATGTTACTGAACGAATATGGTCTGTGATCACACGGATGGATACATCCTGGTCATCTGTTTTTCCATACTCTACACCAGCCAGACGACAGACATGATCACGCAGTGCCTTCAATGTATCAATATCAAACATGGAGTCTACATCCTGTACGATACATGCAAGACGTTCCAGTCCCATACCAGTATCAATGTTTTTCTGTTCCAGTTCCGTGTAATGATTATTTCCGTCATTATCAAATTGTGTAAATACGTTGTTCCAGATTTCCATATAACGGTCACATTCACAACCTACCGTACAATCCGGTCTTCCACATCCATATTTTTCTCCACGGTCATAGTAAACCTCAGAACATGGGCCACATGGACCAGAACCATGCTCCCAGAAGTTGTCTTCTTTTCCAAACCGGAAGATACGATCTGCAGGAATTCCAATCTCTTTATTCCAGATTTCCCATGCTTCATCATCATCTTCATATACAGATGGATACAGTCTTTCCGGATCCAGTCCTACCACTTCTGTCAGGAACTCCCATGTCCAGGAAATTGCTTCATGCTTAAAATAATCTCCAAAAGAGAAATTTCCAAGCATCTCAAAGAATGTACCATGTCTTGCAGTCTTACCCACATTCTCAATATCACCGGTACGAATACATTTCTGGCAGGTCGTCACTCTTCTTCTTGGCGGGATCTCCTGTCCGGTAAAATATGGCTTTAGCGGTGCCATTCCTGAATTGATCAGCAGCAGACTCTTATCATTGTGCGGCACCAGAGAAAAACTCTTCATTGCCAGATGTTCCTTACTTTCAAAAAATTCCAGAAACATCTTTCTTAATTCATTTACTCCATATTTCTGCATAACTTCCTCCTGTTTTCCTTCATATGCAATATCATAATAGAATAGAACTTTTATTCATACTAAGTTATAATTATAAATAGAAGCAAGCGGTTTGTCAACGTTCCGCCTGCTTCTTTACAGTTCCAGTTCATCCTGAATTTATTTCAGCTCTATCTCTTCCAGTTCTTTTGGCGGCAGCTGTTTGCTGGATCCATCCACCAATTCTTTCACCTTTTTCTGTGCCTTTGAAACTGGAATATTTGTTCCGGCTCCTGCGACACATCCTCCCGGACATCCCATACCTTCAATCAGACATCCGTTCATTCTTCCGACCTTAGCCATCGACAAGATCTTCTTACATTCAGCCAGCCCTTCTGCATGCTCAATCTTCACTTCTGCATCCGGGTAGTACTCTTTGATACATTTTTCAATCGCAGATGCCACACCACCTGCCACCGCATATCCACGTCCGGCACCGGTAGCGTTATGGAAAGAGGACTCCGCTTCATATTCTGTAAGGTCAATGTCTTTTGCATCAAACATGGCCTGCAGTTCTTCAAATGTAATAACAAAATCCACATCACTGCGCACGGTTCTTCTCATTGCTTCAAGCTTCTTCGCTGCACAAGGTCCGATAAATACTACCTTTGCATTCGGATGCTCTTTCTTTATGGTGCGGGCTGTTGCAACCATAGGTGTCAATTCCTGAGAAACCTGATCGATCATATCCGGGAAATACTTCTTCGCAAGCATTGCCCAGGATGGACAACAGGAGGTCAGGAGGAAAGGAAGTTCACCAGTCGCAACCTTATTCACATAATGATGTGCCTCTGCAATTGCACCAATATCTGCACCAAGTGCAACTTCATAGAACTCAGAAAATCCCAGTTCCTGAAGTGCTGCCTTTAAGTTCCTCGGTGTAATATTATCTCCAAACTGTCCTGCAAATGCCGGTGCGATCTCTGCTACAATCTGATCTCCCTCTGACAATGCTCTCGCAAGCTGGAAAATCTGCGACTTATCTGAAATTGCTCCAAACGGACAGCTTACCATACACATACCGCAGGATACACACTTATCCGGATTGATCTGTGCACGACCGCATTTATCCGTCTCAATCGCATTTACGCCACATGCCATTGCGCATGGACGCTGTTTCTTAGAAATAGCATCATATGGACATGCACTTTTACATTTTCCACATTTAATACATTTACTCTGATCTATGTATGATTTTCCATTCACCATAGAAATGGCACCTTTCGGACAGACTTCCATGCAAGGATGAGCCAGACAGCCTTTGCACATATTGCTGACCTCATAGCCTTTTTCTTCACAACGTGCACAGGCAGATGGGATCACCTGCATAAGAGGCGGTTCATAATACTTATCGGAAATATTACTTGCTTCCACACCTGCAGTTAAGTGAACCGGCTTATTCTCTGGACGGAGAGAAAGTCCCATAGCAAGTCTTAATCTTTCTCTGACTACCGCACGGGCACGATAAATACTGTCACGATATTGCTCGGTATCTTCATTTACTATTTTATATGGAATTGCCTCCATATCGTCACAAAGCGTTTCTGCGTTTGCCTTAAATCCCAGTCTTGCAACTTCCTCAAATACTTTTCTTCTGAGTTTTCTGACTGTGGTATCCAACCCTCTCATCATAAACCGTATTCCTCCTGATCACACAAAAATTAATTTTCTATCAATTAATATAATTTCTCGTGAAAGAATTGTCAATAAAATTGCCTGTATAGATTTCAAAACATCATTACAATAAGTAGATCTTATGTTCCCTGCAGACATCCCTCATCTCTTTTGGCCACAAGCTTGCCTGAACTTCTCCTACATGCGCACGGTCTAAAAGAAGCATGCACAGTCTGGACTGTCCGATTCCACCACCTATGGTATACGGAAGTTCCCCATTTAAAAGCATCTGGTGGTACGGAAGGTTCCTTCTGTCTTCGCAGCCTGCTTTAACCAGTTGTTCTTCCAGGGATTTTTCATCCACACGGATTCCCATACTGGAGATCTCCAGCGCACAGTTCAGGTTTTCAAACCAAAACAAAATATCTCCATTCAATTTCCAGTCATCATAATCCGGTGCACGCCCGTCATGTGGTTTCCCGCTTGCAAGCTTATCTCCGATCTGCATCAGGAATACGCATCCATATTCATGTGTGATCAGATTCTCTCTTTCCTTCGGAGTCTTGTCCGGATAACGGTCTTCCAGCTCCTGTGAGGTAATGAAGAAAATATCGTCCGGGAGCATCTTGACTGCCTGTGGATATTTATACCACACTTCATGCTGCATATGCTTGATGATCTTGAAGATCTGGCGGACAGTATCTTTTAAAGTATCGATGTTCCTTTCTTCCTTTGTGATTACTTTTTCCCAGTCCCACTGGTCGACATAACAGGAATGCAGATTGTCTAATTCCTCATCACGACGGATTGCGTTCATATTGGTATATAAGCCTTCTCCCGGAGCAAAACCATATTCATACAGCGCCATACGTTTCCATTTTGCCAGAGACTGAACAACCTCGATCGTCTCACCTGGAATTCCTGCAATATCAAACTGAACCGGACGTTCTACTCCATTCAGATTATCATTCAATCCGCTGCTTTTTTCTACAAACAGAGGTGCTGAGATTCTCTCCAGATTCATTTCCTTTCCGAACTCTTTCTGGAAAGTATCACGAATATATTTAATTGCCCCCTGTGTTTCCCGCACGCTCAGGCGCGGATCATAATTTTCCGGTAATATTAAATTCATTTCATCCTCCTAAAATTTATCTTTCAAAAATTTTTTGTGCATAATATACGGACTGCATAGCATCTTTTCCATAGAAATCAGCACCGATCATATCTGCGTATTCCTGATTGAGTACAGCTCCGCCGACCATAACTTTACATTCCGGCTTTTTCTCTCGCAGAAGCTTGATCGTCTCTTCCATACTGACAACGGTTGTCGTCATCAGAGCACTTAAGCCCACCAGACGGATGTCCTCCCGGACTGCCGTTTCCACGATAGTCTCGGGCGGTACATCTTTTCCAAGATCTATGACATCAAAACTGTAATTTTCTAATAATACTTTTACAATATTTTTTCCAATATCATGAATATCACCTTTTACAGTTGCCAGAATGATCTTATCCTTATTCTGCAGGTCTCCTCCCTTTTGCGCAAGCACATCTTTGATTACTGCAAATGCAATCTTGGCAGCATCCGCACTCATCAAAAGCTGTGGAAGGAATATCGTTCCTTTTTCAAATCCTTTTCCCACTTCATCCAATGCAGGGATCAGATATTGATTGATAATATCCAGAGGTTCCTGCTCTTTTATCAGTTCTTTAGTGGTATGAAATGCTTCTTCCTTCAACCCTTTTTTAATTGCTTCTTTCAGAGTAAGCTCTGCAGGCTTTGCTGCCACCGTGACGGGTGCCTGGCTTCCATACTGACGGATATATGCTTCGCAATTTTCATCATAATTCATCAAAGCACAGAAGGAATAGTAAGACCGCATCATATCTTCAGAAGAGGGATTGATAATTCCCGCGCTCAGTCCATTCTGCATTGCCATTGTATAAAAATTAGAATTTACCGCCGGACGGAACGGAAGTCCGAAGGAAATATTCGAAACACCCAGCACAGTGCAGACTCCATATGTTTCCCGCACTCCTTTTAACGCTTCCAGTGTGACCTTGGCTCCTTCTGGCTCCGAACTGATCGTCATTGTCAGTACATCTATAATAATATCCTTTTTATCGATTCCATATTTTTTTGCTTCTTCAATAATCTTTCCGGCTATTTTAATCCTGCCCTCTGCAGTTGCAGGGATTCCATCCTCATCCAGTGTAAGACCTACAACCACTCCACCATATTTCTGAATCAGCGGAAATACTGCATCCATATTTTCCTGTTTACCATTTACGGAATTGATCATCGGTTTTCCGTTATAGATCCGCATTGCCGCTTCCATTGCACGGATATCAACCGTATCGATCTGAAGTGGAAGGCTGGATACACTCTGAAGTTCTGTCACTACTTCTTTCATCATTTCCACTTCATCAATATCCGGGAGTCCCACATTCACATCCAGAATATGCGCACCCTTATCCTGCTGAGTAATCCCTTCTTTCAGGATATAGTCCATGTCATGATCTTTCAATGCCTGTTTAAACTTCTTCTTTCCGGTCGGATTGATCCGTTCCCCGATGATTACCGGCTTTTTCCCCAGGACAACAGACTGTCCATATGAAGACACAATGGTCATATTCTTTTTTTCCGGAGCTTTCACATACATTCCTCTGGTTCTGTCCGTCATTGCCCGGATATGATCTGGTGTAGTTCCACAGCATCCACCTATCACGCATGCTCCCATATCTACAATCTTTTCCATCTGCCCTGCGAATTGCTGTGGTGTTACATCATAATACACCTCTCCGTCTCTCTGTTTTGGAAGCCCGGCATTGGGTTTTACAATAATCGGAACAGAAGTATATCTCAACAATTCTTCCAGAATCGTCATCATCTGCTCCGGTCCCATTCCGCAGTTAATCCCAAGCGCATCTACTCTCAGCCCCTCCAGCATGGCAACAACAGAAGGTACATCACCTCCTGTCAGAAGTTTTCCTTTCTCATCAAAAATCATGGTTGCAAATACCGGAAGATTCGTATTTTCTTTTGCTGCAAGTACCGCTGCTTTTACTTCATAGCTGTCACTCATTGTTTCTATATGGATCAGATCTGCTCCTGCAGCCTCACCATACTGCACAGTCTCTTTGAATGCATGATAGGCTTCTTCAAATCCGAGATCGCCCATCGGCTTTAACAGCTTCCCAGTAGGCCCCACGTCCAGTGCTGCATAAACCTCTCGTCCATCATGAACCCCCAGTTTTGCTGCTTTTTTCACATTATCAATTGCCGCTTTCACAATTTCTTTCAGTGAATGTTCGGAATCATGGAATTTAATCGCATTTGCCCCAAAAGTATTAGACAGTACAATATCACTTCCAGCTTCAAAATATTGTCTATGAATGTCAATCACTTCATCTGCATGCTCCAGATTCCACACTTCCGGGAGTTCCCCCGGTTTCAATCCTCTGGACTGCAAAAGAGTTCCCATTCCTCCATCAAAATAGATCAGTTCTTTTCCAAGTCGTTCTAATAACATTTATCTTTTACCTCCGATAAACACAATCTGTCTTACCACATGCTTCGCATCCTTTCATATGACAGGACATATCCGTCCTGCTAAGTCCTAACACCGCCGTCACCGATTTGGATGGCGTCAGCATACTGCTGTCGGTCATCGTAAGCCCTATTGTTTTTGCTGTATCCAGCATCCGAAGAATCATCCCCTGATGTTCGATAGAGAAATCTCCATATCCGGGACTAAATCTTGGACGCATATAATACCCTTCTGTTTTTAACTTTTTCTCTTCTTCTTCCTGCCAGGCATCCAGATATTCTTCCAACATAGCTGCCGCACAGGCCTGAAGCGTCACAACTCTGGCCATATCCCCAAGAGCATACTTTCTTAATAGCAGATCAACCTTTGCTCCCAGTGTTGCTCCCAGAACAATGACCTTCTCACATCCGTTCAGATTCTTTCTCAGGTTCTTACTGTAAATATCAAGCTTTCCAATTATTATACGTCCGTCTTCCTGAAATTCCAAGTCAAAAATGCGATAGATGATCCTCCCGCATGCTGACTGATCCAGCTCTGCAAAAGAGCTTTCTATCAGTGCAAGCGTATGCTCATCTACCGCATGTCTTCCATATCCCAAGTATCGAACTGCTTCTTTGGTCCTTGTGTTCATTTTTCTATTCCTCTACTGCTTCACAATATCCGAAAGATTATTCATGATTGCCCTTGCAACCTCCGGTTTGTTCATCGAATAAATATGAATATGATTTATTCCATTTGCGATCAGATCAATAATCTGATCCGTTGCATATGCAATTCCAGCCTGCTGCATTGCTCTCGGATCATCTCCAAATCGATCTAAAATAGCCCGGAATCTTTCCGGGAGATTCGTCCCGGACATCCCGAGAATTCGTTTCACCTGCCTGGCATTTGTTACTGGCATGATTCCCGGAAGAACCGGAACTGTAATTCCTTTTTCGCGGATTCTGTACAGGAAATTGTACATTATATTATTATCAAAAAACATCTGAGTTGTTAAAAAATCAACTCCACAGTCCACTTTATGCTTCAAGTGTAGAATATCTTCTTTTTTATGCTCAGCTTCGATGTGTCCCTCCGGATAGCATGCCGCACCAATACAAAAATCTCCCTGTTTTTTTATATCTTCTATCAGTTCACTTGCATATGTATAGTGATTTGGAAGTGGGAATTCCCCATCCTTCGGGATGTCTCCACGAAGTGCCAGTATGTTTTCAATCCCCTGTTCTTTTAATTTTTCAATCACCTGATGAACTTCTTCCTTTGTAGAAGAAACGCAAGTCAGATGTGCCAGACTTGTTACTCCAAAATCTTTTTTGATATGTGAGGCGATACGGACAGTATTTTTGCTGGTCCCGCCACCCGCGCCATACGTCACACTCATGTAAGATGGATGGAGGGCAGCAATTTTCTCTGTCGCATCCATCACACTTTCATATGCATCATCTGTTTTTGGCGGAAACACCTCGAAAGATATATGAGGTGTCTCTTCTTTTAGTATGTCCCTGATCTTCACGGCTGTCTCCTCTGTTCTTATATCTAGGCTTTTCTTTTACATGCTGTCATACAGTTCTTCATACTGTTTTGCGGAATTCGTCCATGAAAAATCTTGATTCATTCCACGTTCTACGATCTTATTCCAGTCACGCTTCTTATCATAGTAAATTCTCTCTGCATAACGAATCGTTCCAAGCATCTCATGTGCATTATAATTCATAAAACTGAAACCTGTTCCGGTCTTTTCAAATTCATTGTATGCTTCCACAGTATCCTTCAATCCTCCTGTTTCACGTACGATCGGAACTGTTCCGTAACGAAGACTCATCAACTGACTCAGTCCGCATGGTTCAAACAGTGACGGCATCAAAAATGCATCGCAGGACGCATAAACCTTATGTGACATAGCTTCTGAATAATAAATATTTGCAGAGACTTTATCCGGATACTTCCATGCAAAATGGCGAAACATATTCTCGTACTGTTCCTCACCGGTTCCCAAAGCCACAAGCTGTACTGCATCCTGACAAAGCTCGTCCATCACATAGGCCACCAGATCAAACCCTTTCTGATCTGTCAGTCTGGATACGATTCCTATCATCATCGTCTTCTGATTCTGCTCCAGATTCAGTTCTTTCTGAAGTGCTGTTTTATTCTTTACCTTTTCACGTCTGAAATTACTGATATCATAATTTTTCTCTATATGTGGATCTGTTGCCGGATCAAAATCCCCGTAATCAATACCGTTTACAATACCGGACAGGCAATTAGAACGTGCATTCATCAATCCATCCAGTCTTTCGCCGTAAAACGGAGTCTTAATCTCTTCTGCATAGGAATTACTTACCGTTGTAATCCTGTCCGCATATACAATGCCACCCTTTAAGAAATTTGCATCCTTATATGCTTCCAGTTTGTCCGAAGAAAAATAATACTGAGGAAGTCCGGTAATATCTCTTACCCTTTTTGCGTCTGATGCTCCCTGGAACTTCAGATTATGTATGGTCATTACAGTCTTAATTCCTCTGTAATACTCATCACCATAACGGAAATTATCCAGATAAACCGGAACCAGTCCCGTCTGCCAGTCATGGCAATGAATAATATCCGGACGGAAATCAATCACCGGAAGCGCACTTAAAACTGCTTTGGAGAAAAATGCAAATTTTTCAATATCGGCATACATATCACTATATGGTGCAAATCCATTAAAGTAATATTCGTTATCTATAAAGTAAAATGTAATCCCATCGTATTCTGTTTCCAGAATGCCGACATACTGCTTTCTCCAGTTCAGATCCATGTAAAAATGCGTTTTATATGTCAATGTTTCTTTCCATGATTCTTTCATACACATATATTTTGGCAGCATGACGCGTACATCATATTTTTCTTTGTCAAAATATTTCGGTAATGAACCTACAACATCGGCAAGCCCGCCTGTTTTGATAAATGGAACGGATTCCGAAGCTACAAATAATATTTTCTTCATCACTTTTCCTCCCAACCTCAGTATAGATATTCCTATTATAGCGTATTTTTTTTCAGAAGAAAAGTTATTTATCGGTTTTTATATTCCAATCTGATTGTATCTGCAATTAAAGCAATAAATTCAGAATTTGTTGGTTTTCCCTTACCATTACTTACTGTATAGCCAAACAATTCATCTAATGTATCCAATTTTCCTCTGCTCCATGCAACTTCAATTGCATGACGGATCGCACGTTCCACCCGGCTGGCCGTCGTCTGATGCATTTTCGCTACCGTCGGATAAAGTACCTTTGTGATCGCATTTAATACATCCATATCTTCCACCGCCATAATGATGGCATCTCTCAGATAGTGATATCCTTTGATATGTGCCGGTATTCCAATCTCATGAATCATATCTGTCACTCTGGTCTCCAGATTAAATTCTGGTCTGCTATCCATGCCTGTACTGTTTATACTGTTTTCATGAAGATCTCTGTGTCCTCCCTGACCAGCATCTTTAATTCGTCCCAATATTACATCATTACTAAAGGGTTTCATAATATAGTAACTTGCACCCTTTTTGAAGGCATCTTCTGTAATTCTTTCCTGTCCGACTGCCGTAACTACAATAAATTCCGGATGTTTCTTCATCTCAGTGTCTCGATTCACCACCTCCATCACACTTAATCCGTCCATTTTTGGCATAATCAGATCTAAGAGTACAACATCTGGTTGTTTTTCTTTTATCAGCTGACACATATCTTCTCCATTATTAGCCTTTCCTACTAGTCTCAGACTTTTGTCGCTCCCGATAATTTCGCCAAGCATATCCAGAATTCTTTCGTTATCGTCGGCAATTGCCACATTAATCTCTCCCATTTTACCTAATGCCTCCTCTTCCTTACCTAAAGTCATCGAGAATGATTATATAATTTGACAATTTTGAAAGCAAGCAATTATTGTCGTAAAAGCCTGACCCTAATCGACACACTTTTAACTATCCGACATTTTCCAACATATTATCAATAAATATTCCATATCCTTTTGTGGCATCCTGTACAAATACATGAGTCACTGCACCTACAAGTTTTCCGTTTTGTATAATCGGACTTCCACTCATTCCCTGCACAATACCTCCCGTTATTTCAAGGAGTTCGGGATCTGTCACTTCGATCACAAGTCCTTTATTAACTTCCTGGGTACGTTTGTCGACTTTTGTAATACGAATTTTATAATCTTTTACCTCTCCTTCCACAGAACATCTGATCCATGCATCCCCTTCTTTAATCTCTTCTGTTCTGGCTGTCTGCATAGGCTCCTGATCACCAAATAAGGTATCGATCCGGTCAATCGTTCCAAAAATCCCACAGTCCGTATTACTTGTAATACTTCCAAGAACATTGTAACTATTATATACTATGATTCCTTCCATTCCTCCCGGGACTCCGTCCTGCCCTTTTTGAATATCTTTAATGCTGGTTTTATACACCGTTCCATCCTCTATTCTCAGCAATTCATTTGTATCAACATCATGAATCCCATGTCCCAATGCTCCGAACTGGCTGTCCGCAGTCAGAAAGGTAATGGTTCCAAGTCCCTGCGCATTATCTCGTACCCAGATTCCAAGCTTATAATCGTCTTTTCCACATTGTACCGGTTTTAATTTAATATTCAGATAGTCATCATCTCTCCTTATTTTCAGTACTACTTCTTTCCCTTCGACTTCTTCCATCGCTTCTATCAGTTCAGATTTATCTTCTGTTTCTTCTCCATTTACTGCAACAATATAGTCACCCGATTTGACCAGATGTTCTGCCGGCTCATAATCCATACCATCTATCCCGGTAACCGTTTCCGTCCCAAGAACCATAACACCATCTGTTTCCAGATAGATTCCTATCGGCACTCCTCCGGGAATCACCATATCTCCGGATGCCGTGCTGGCGCTTACCTCCTGTCTGATTTGATTTTGTCTCGTTTCAATCAGATAATAACTTCCGCTTACAGCCACAGTAAAGATCAAAATCATTATCAGAATTCTTCGATACCAGTATTTTCTCATTCCATCCGTTCTCCCTTCCGCATAATAAAAGCAGATATCCCAAAAGATATCTGCTTTTATTATGTGAGCTTTTTTCATCCTTTACTCTGGTTTATTTTGTCTGTTTCGCCAGTTCACGCATCTCCAGCGCATTTTGTATCACCGTATCTGTAATCTTTGCTCCGCCTAAGATTCTTGCAAGTTCCTGCACCGACTCCTCTTCGTTCAGAGAATAAATGCCCGTAGTAGTGATTCCGTCCTCTGTTCTTTTTTCAATCAGATAATGATGATCTGCCATTGCAGCAATCTGTGCCAGATGCGTGATACAGATTACCTGATGTCCTTTCCCGATCACTGCCATCTTTTCAGATACTTTCTGAGCAGTTCTTCCACTGATTCCAACATCTATCTCATCAAAAATCAGTGTTTCAATCTCATCTCTCTGGGCCATCACTGCTTTTATCGCCAGCATGATACGTGAAAGCTCTCCGCCGGACGCTACATTTGCAAGCGGCCTTACCGGCTGCCCCGGATTCAGGGAGATCATAAATTCAACATCATCCATTCCCTCTGCTGAATATTCTTTCTTTTGCGTAAACTGAATCTTGAATTTCACATCTGCAAAATTCAGATCTTTTACCCCGTCTTCTATCGCTTTTTCAAGAATCTCTGCCTGCTTCTTCCTGATAACGGATAATTTATCCGCACACTTTTTATAAGATTCCTCCGCTTTCCTGCATCTATTCTTTAATTCCTGCAGATAATGGTCAAAATCTTCTAAGATACGAATTCTCTTCTCTTGCTTATCACAATAATCTAATATTTTTTCGATTGTGCTTCCATACTTCGTCTTTAGATGATTGATCTCGTTTAGACGATTTTCTGTTTCGTATAATTCTTCATCCGAAAATTCACAAGTTTTACTATACTCAGCAAGTTCATGATTAAAATCATTTAATAGATTATCCACTTCTGTCAACTGTTCCGATAATCTGGACACCGTTTCATCGTAATCCTCAATCTGAGATAATGCACGTATAGCTCTGCTTAATCCCTCACTTGCACTGTCATTGCCTTCGCTGGTGTAATGATACGCTTCCGTAACTCCATCTGCGATCTTCTTTCCATTTGATATTTTTCGGTAAAGGACCTCCAGTTCTTCATCTTCTCCCGGTCTAAGAGATGCATTTCGTATCTCGTCCACCTCAAAGTTCAAAAAAGCAAGCTCTTTTACTCTCTGAGCCTCATCGGTAACGACACCTTCCAGCTCCTTTACACACTTTTTATAACTACGATACGCCTTCGCAGTCTGTTCTTTTTCTTCTGTAAGGAAATCTCTCGCAAATGCATCCACAATTCCAAGATGATTTTTCTTATATAGCAAAGACTGATGTTCATGCTGTCCATGAATATCAATCAAAATGGAAGCCACCTCTTTCAGTACCCCAATCTGCACCGTCTCTCCGTTAATCCTGCTGACACTTCTCCCTTCCATTAATCTTCTGGAAAGTGTCACAATTCCTTCTTCCGGATAGACCTCCAGTTCTCTTAATTTTTCAATCTGATGCTCGTTTTCCACCAGAAAAGTAAGCTCCACAAACCCATAATTTGCTCCCTGCCGAAGGATATCTTTTGTATATCTTCCGCCAAGTGCCAGATTTACTGATCCAAGGATAATCGACTTTCCTGCACCGGTCTCGCCCGTCAGAATATTCAGTCCATCCCCAAATTCTACTTCTATTTCATCGATCAACGCCAGATTCTTTACATGAAGATTCTGTAACATAGTTCCTCCTACAGAATAATTTTACTAATCTTATCCATGACTTTTATGGTATCATCTACAGTCCTGATCGCACACATAATCGTATCATCTCCCGCGATGCTTCCAACGATTTCATTCCATTTCATTGCATCCAATGCAGCACACACCGCACTGGCCATACCTGATACCGTCTTAATCACAAGAATATTCTGTGCCATATCCATAGACAGATATCCTTCTTTTAATACTCTGATATACTTTTCACTCATCCCGTTTTCTGCACTCTGATGTAATGCATAACGCTGTTTTCCATTGTCTGAAGGGATCTTTGTCAGCTTCAGATCTCGAATATCTCTTGACACGGTTGCCTGCGTCACCTTAAACCCAGTCTGGGTCAGGTAATCTGCCAGTTCCTCCTGTGTCTCGATGTGGTATTTATTAATCAGTTCAATAATCTTTGCATGTCTGTTTACCTTCATTTTCTTAATTTCCCTTCATCTTTCTGCGCAATATCTCTAAAAAGCTGAGCTTGTTCAATTTAATCAGCTTTGTCTCTGCATCAGCTTTTCGCACCATAACCTTTTCTCCGGTACTTAAGGTCAGTGTATCTGCCCCGTCAAACGTTGCCAATACTTCTTCTTTTGAGCCATTCCGCCCTTCCCCTATTTCAATCACAATTTCATCTTCAGATGATAATACAATGCTTCTGGTATTCAAAGCATGGGAACAGATTGGTGTAATCACTATCAAGGATGCGGTAGGCTCTACCACCGGACCTCCTGCCGAAAGATTATAAGCTGTAGAACCAGTCGGAGTAGAAACGATCACTCCATCTGCCTCATAGGAATTTAAAAGTTCCCCATTCACAAACAAACGGAAATGTATGATTCTTAAATCTCCCTTTCTGGATATTACTATATCATTCAGTGCAACATCTCTCATTCCGTTATCAAATGTACCTTCCAGCATCATACGTTCTTCATACAAATAATTCCCGGACAGCATCTGTTTCAGATCCTCATCGATATGATTCACCTCTACTTCCGTAAGATATCCCAAAGTTCCCATATTAATTCCCAAAATCGGAACATCTCTCTTCCACAACATTCTGGCTACCTCGATCAGGCTTCCATCTCCACCGATCACAATCGCACAGTCAATATCGTCAGGTACGGAATCCAGAATAATATTCTTTTTTTCATCTTTCTGGCATACAATACAGGTCTTCTCTGCCTCTTCCAGCAATGAAATTACATGATCTGTAACTGCATAATCTACATCTTTCCCGTCATTCGTTACAATTAGATATCTGTCCATCTATACGCATACCTTTTAACCTTTCGTCAAAGTAGCAAATGCCTCATCTACTGTCTTTTCAATTTCTATCTTTTCCGATATTCTATCAGATCGTCCACATTTTTCCAAATGAACAAGATATTCAATATTTCCTTCCGGCCCTTTGATCGGTGAAAATTCCAGATTCAACACTGCAAATCCAATGGACATCGCATAATCAATCACTTTATGAATCACTTCAATATGTGTGCTTTTTTCTCTCACTACGCCTTTTTTCCCGACCTTTTCTCTTCCGGCCTCAAACTGAGGCTTGATCAGTGCTACAATCTGCCCATTCGAAATCAGATATTCACGAATCGGCATCAATACTTTCGTTAAGGAAATAAATGATACATCTATGGAAGAAAAATCAACTGGTTCCCCAATATCTTCCGGTGTCACATAACGGATATTTGTCTTTTCCATACAGACAACTCGGTCATCCTGCCGGAGCTTCCAGTCCAATTGTCCTCTTCCGACGTCAATCGCAAAGACTTTGCGCGCTCCGTTTTGAAGCATACAATCCGTAAATCCGCCAGTAGAAGAACCGACATCTGTACACACTTTACCATCTACAGTCACATCAAAATTATGGATTGCTTTTTCCAGTTTTAACCCGCCTCTGCTTACATAGGGAAGCGTATGTCCTTTGATCTCAATCTGCACATCTTCCGGAAATGTAGTTCCTGCTTTATCTTCTCTCTGTCCATCTACAAATACACTCCCAGACATGATGATTGCCTTAGCCTTTTCCCGTGACGCGGCAAGATTTCTTTTTACAAGTAATACATCCAAACGTTCTTTCATATCTTCTCCTATAATCTGTCATATATTTCCTGAATCTTAGCCGTCATAGAATCAACATCAAGTCTTGTTTCTCTTCTTAAAACATCTATGCTTCCATGTTCCACATAATCATCCGGAAGTGCCAGAGTCAAAACTCTCACTTTCAGATTCTTTCTGGAAACATATTCTACAACATGCTCTCCATAACCGCCCGTCTGTACATTTTCCTCTATTGTCACGATCAGTTTATGATTCTCGCATAACCGGTTCAGTATATTTTCATCAATCGGTTTCACAAATCTTGCATTTACCAATGTACAGGAATATCCTTTTTCTTTCAGTTTACCTCTTACCTGAACGGCCTCTTCAAACATATGTCCTACACTTAAAACTGCAATTTCTGCTTCATCATAGAGCATCTCACTTTTACCATATTCGATTGGTGACCTGAAATTCTGGTAATCATCATAGGCACTCCCCCTCGGATAACGAAGTGCGATCGGTCCATTATATGAAATTGCAAATCTCAGCATATCCGCCAGTTCCCATTTATGCTTTGGCGCCATGACTACCATATTAGGAATATTGCTCAGATACGACAGGTCAAAAATTCCCTGATGCGTCTCACCGTCACTTCCCACCAGGCCGGCGCGATCTACTGCCAGCACAACCGGAAGATTCTGTAATGCAACATCATGAATCAATTGATCATACGCCCTCTGCAGAAACGAGGAATATACTGCAAATACCGGTTTCATCCCTCCGGCCGCAAGACCAGCCGCAAAGGTTGCCGCATGCTCCTCTGCAATTCCCACATCAAAAAAGCGGTCCGGATATTTTTTCCGGAATCCTGCCAGTCCTGTTCCGTCCGCCATTGCAGCTGTAATAGCAACCACTTTCGGATTTTTAGCAGCCTCACTACAGATAACCTTTCCAAATACATCTGTATAGGTATCTTTCTTTTTGGGAGATTCCACTTCTCCCGTCTCCACATGAAAAGGTCCTACACCATGGAACTTATCCGGATGTTTTTCTGCCGGCTCATATCCTTTCCCTTTTTGAGTCAGCACATGAAGAAGCACAGGGCCCTTTATCTTTTTCGCCTCTCGAAATGCTTTGCACAGCATGGAGATATTATGTCCCGGGACCGGTCCCAGATAGGTGATTCCCATATCTTCAAAAAACATGCCTGGAACAACCAGCTGTTTTAAGCTGCTCTTCGTCCGATGGATCTGTTCTATGATCGGGTCTCCTATCACTGGAATACTGTGAAGTACATTTGTGACTCCCTTTTTCAACCCAGTATAAAACTCTGCTGTCCGGAGTTCTGCAAGATAATGAGACATGCCTCCTACATTTTCTGAAATAGACATATGATTATCATTTAAGACAATAATAAAATTTGTCTTAAGCTCAGATGCATTATTCAACGCCTCATAAGCCATTCCACCAGTCAGTGATCCATCCCCGATCACCGAGATCACATTATAATGCTCCTGCTGCAGATCTCTTGCATGAACATAACCAAGTCCAGCCGAAATTGAAGTAGAACTGTGTCCGGTATCGAACGCATCACATTCACTTTCCTTTCGCTTTGGAAATCCACTCATTCCACCATATTTACGTAATTCATCAAAACCGTCTTTTCGTCCGGTCAATATTTTATGCGTATAAGACTGATGTCCAACATCCCAGATAATCTTATCCTGTGGCAGACGGAATACAAGATGCATTGCCATCGTAAGCTCCACCACCCCAAGATTGGAAGCCAGATGTCCTCCGGTCTTACTGATCTTTTCAATCAGGAACTGCCGTATTTCTTCTGCCAGTACAGTAAGTTCTTCCGGTTCCAGTTCTTTTATATCATTAGCCTTTTGTATTCGTTCTAACATAATCAGGTATCCTCTCTATCTGTCCCTGTGAATCAGCTGAATCAGAAGCTGTTCCAGATATTCATTTTTTCCTGATAACTGATGAAGCAGATCAATGGCTTTCGCAGAATATTCTTCCACGACCTTTTTTGCACCTTCAACGCCCATCAATGTTACATATGTTGTTTTTTCATTTTTTTCATCGCTGTAAATCGGTTTTCCTAAAACTTCCTCCGTGCTCGTCACATCCAGAATATCATCCTGAATCTGGAAAGCAATTCCAACGTATCTTGCGATTTTCTCCACTTTTTTTACTTCTTCTTCCGAAGCCCCGCCAAAAATCGCACCGATCATCATAGAAGCCTCGATCAGAGCAGATGTTTTCAGAACATAAATAGTATCCAGAATCTCTTTCGACACCGCATGTCCTGTTTCTTTTACATCAATGACCTGTCCTCCGATCATTCCATGAATTCCGGCTTTTTCTCCCAAAACACTGAGTGCCCTTCCTATCAGAAGACTGTCCTTCGAATCCATGACAAATGCCTTAAACGCTGTTTCAAATGCATAATTCAAAAGCGCATCTCCTGCAAGGATCCCCATATCTTCTCCATACACAATATGTGTAGTCTTCCTGCCCCTGCGATACTCGTCATTATCCATTGCAGGGAGATCATCATGTACCAGAGAATATGTATGGATCATTTCAATCGCAGCCATAAAAGGCCGAATTGCCTTACAAGATCCGTCGAAAAGCTGATACGTCTCCATCATCAGCATCGGGCGCAGTCTTTTTCCTCCAGCCATAAGACTATATTCCATTGCCTCCATGATCAGACTCTGATACCCCTGCTGTTTTGGAAGATATTCCTGCAGCAGCTGCTCAATATATTCGACCTTTTTTTTCATCTGTATCTGAAAATTATCTTTAGAACTCATGCGTCCCACCTTCTTCATCCAATACCAGCATTTTCTTTTCTACTTGATCAATCTTATCATTACATACTTTTAACAGATCCATTCCACGATGGTAATATTGAAAAGAATCTTCCAGAGAAACATCTTCCTGTTCCATTTTTTTCATTGTTTCTTCCAATTGCACAAAAAGCTCTTCCAGAGTCTGTTCCTGTAAATTTTGTTCCCCATTATCCATGATGCTCCTCCTTCATGTCATTCACAATTGCATTTATCACTCCATCTGTCACCGCAATAGACAGTCTGTCTCCAGGATGAACTTCATGGATGCTTTTTACCGTCCTGCAATTCATATCTTCCACATAAGAAAATCCTTGATTCAACTTTTTCATCGGTGACAATCCATTCAGCTTTTCCATATCAATTGCCAGTCTGTGTCGGGCATCTTTCAGTCTCCCCTCCATCAGTATCCGAAATCTGTCTTCCATATCCGCAAGTCTCTGCTGTTGTTCCTGAAGCCTGTACCGTGGGTGCAGATAAGAGAGTTTGGTCTGATAACCAGAAAGTTTCATCCGATTCAGCTGCAATATTTTTCTCATCTGACGATTCAGCTGAAGACTACATTCCTGCAGATAGGTTTGAACTCTGCTGTAATCCCAAACAGCCAGTTCTGCTGCTGCAGACGGCGTCGGAGCCCTTAGATCCGCCACATAATCAGCAATCGTCGTATCTGTCTCATGACCTACTGCAGAAATAACCGGAACTTCACAGTCAAAAATCGCCCTGGCTACTACTTCTTCATTAAACGCCCACAGATCCTCTATAGAACCACCGCCACGTCCTACAATGATAATGTCCACATCCTGATTTTCCAACATCCGGATGCCTCTTACAATACTTTCTTTCGCACCCTCTCCCTGAACCTGTGCCGGGTACAGAATCAACTGAACGTATGGATTCCTCCTCGCAGAAATATTCATGATATCCCTTACTGCCGCACCTGTTGGTGCTGTTACAATACCGATTTTTCCGGCATAGGGAGGAATGGGTTTCTTATATTCCGGTGCAAACATTCCCATCTCTTCGAGTTCCTGCTTCAGCATCTGGAATTTCTCATACAGGACGCCATCTCCGTCCAGACGTATTTCTTTCGCATACAACTGATAGGATCCGCTTCGTTCATATACATTTACTGATCCAAGGACAATCACCTGCTGTCCTTCACTCATATGAAAAGAGAGCCCGCCTCGCTGCCCGGCAAACATGACACAGGCAATCGTTCCGGACTCATCCTTTAATGAAAAATATATATGTCCCGATGTGTGATACTTACAATTGGATACTTCCCCTTTTACATAAATGCGGTTCAACATATAATCCTGGGTAAACATATTCTTAATGTAAGAATTCACCTGCTTTACTGTATATACATTTCGAGTCATAACCTACCTCTGATCAGTCCGCAAACTTCGCCAGAACTCCGTTCACAAAGGCCGGTCCCTCTTCGCTGCTGTACTTTTTCGCAAGATTCACGGCCTCATCAATTGCCACTCCTACAGGTACATCATCATCCCACTTTATCTCATATACAGCCAGTCTGAGAATGGTCAGATCCACCTTATTCATACGGCTCGTCTTCCATCCCTTCGTATGCTCATTGAGCAAACCATCAATCTCATCCATTTTTTCTATGATTTTCTGAGCTTTTGTTCTGATATATTCCAGATCTTTTTCTTTTGCATCTTCAAGCTGCTCCAGATAAAGGGCCGTCTGCTCACCCCGTTCTCCGTCTTCATTAAATTCCACTCCAAACAGCACCTTAAAGATATGTTCTCTTTGCTCTGTCCTTTTCACTTATGCTTCCTCCGGTATATCTACTCCTGCAATCCGGATATTCACGTCTGCCACTTCCAGACCTGTCATATTCTCAATTGCGGTCTTAACCTTCTCCTGCACTTTTGAGGTAGTCTCTTTAATATTATATCCATAATTCAGATTCAATGCCAGTGACACTGTTACAATCCCTTCCAGAACATCTACTTTTACACCTTTCGAAAGAGACTTCATCCCCAGCTTGCTGATCAGCTCTCTTGTCGCATTTCCAGCCATTGAAGACACTCCGTCAACTTCCATTGCAGCAAGCCCTGCGATAATTGCAACCACTTCATCTGCAATTTTCACTTCTCCAAGGTTATCATCCGTCTTTATTGTATACGTATTTTTTTCCTCTTTACTCATATCTTAAGCAACCTCCTGTCTGGTTTTTCACTTCTAATTATTATACCAAATTTACTTTCATTTGAAAAGCCCCAGTCCTTATCTGGCAAATTCCGTAAGCTTCAATCCTTCATTCCGTTCCTGAGTCATCCGGATACTCCACTCATTGACAAACAGAAGAAGCGGACGTCCCTTCAGATCTTTAACCTTCTTCATATCAGAAGTTCCCTGGAGTTTATCCAGATCAATTTCTGTATTTTCAATCCAGCGGATGTATTCATACGGCAGATTGTCCAGACGGATCTCCACGTTATATTCATTTTCCAGCCGATACTTTAATACATCAAACTGAAGCACACCTACAACACCTACTATGATTTCCTCCATACCGGTATTATATTCCTGGAAGATCTGGATCGCACCTTCCTGGGCGATCTGATTAATTCCTTTGATAAACTGTTTTCTCTTCATGGTATCTACCTGGCGTACTCTCGCAAAATGCTCCGGCGCAAATGTAGGAATTCCTTCATAGGCAAACCGTTCACTGGATGTTGTCAGTGTATCACCGATTGAGAAAATCCCCGGATCAAATACACCTATAATATCTCCTCCATATGCTTTTTCAATCATCTTACGTTCACTTGCCATCATCTGCTGGGGCTGTGACAAACGTACCTTTTTCCCGCCCTGCATATGATACACATCCATACCTGCTTCAAATTCTCCGGAACAGATTCTCATAAAAGCAATCCTGTCTCTATGTGCTTTATTCATATTCGCCTGAATCTTAAAAACAAATGCGGAAAAATCTCCCTCTTCCATCGGGTCGACCGGACCTCTGTCGGACATTCTGGGTAAAGGAGAAGTTGTCATCTGAAGAAAATGCTGTAAAAATGTCTCTACTCCAAAATTTGTAAGTGCAGAACCGAAAAATACCGGAGATAATTCTCCTTTACTTACCAATTCCTGGTCAAATTCAGCCCCGGCTCCATCCTGAAGCTCAATCTCTTCCTCCAGCTGAACTTTCTGGGAATCTGTAATCAGCCACGAAATCTCTGGATCATGAATGTCTACTTTCTTTACCGCACCCTGTGTAGTTCCCTTCTTCGTATCTGAAAAGATCTCAACCTTCTTTGTTGCTCTGTCATAAACTCCACGGAATTCCTTTCCGGAACCAATCGGCCAGTTCACCGGACAGGTTGCGATTCCAAGCTCATTTTCAATATCATCCAGAAGTTCAAAAGTATCCATTGCCTCTCTGTCCATCTTATTTATAAATGTAAAGATTGGAATATGTCGCATGGTACAGACTTTAAACAATTTTCTTGTCTGAGCCTCTACACCTTTGGATGCATCAATGACCATGACCGCAGAATCTGCCGCCATCAGCGTACGATAAGTATCTTCTGAGAAATCCTGATGTCCTGGTGTATCCAGTATATTAATACAATATCCTTCATAATTAAACTGCAGTACAGAAGATGTAACAGAAATACCTCTTTCTTTTTCAATCTCCATCCAGTCGGATACAGCATGCTTTGCAGTTGCTTTTCCTTTCACACTTCCCGCCTGATTAATGGCTCCGCCATAAAGCAGGAATTTTTCCGTCAGAGTTGTCTTACCAGCATCCGGGTGTGAGATAATAGCAAATGTTCTTCTCTTTTTAATCTGATTCTTTACTTCATTGGTAATCTGTGACATATGAATAAACACTCCTAAAAATAGATTCAAGTATGCATCCTGATATAGCCGCATATAGACGCTACTAATCAGTATAGCATATCTGATACAACCGGTCAAACGGGATTCTTGTATTTACAAACTTCAAAATTAAGCATCATTTGTAAAACTTACTTCCACCCCTATCTAACTCAATGTGGAACTTACTACCTCCAAACATCAGGTGTGGAAGTTACTTATTCTTAATGCTATCTTATTCTTATTCATCCATCTCTAAGCTCCGGCCGGAACTGTAGAAACATATGAATAAGAATAAACATTTAGTTTTAGATGAAAGATACGTAATTGAGCATTCTCTTAATAAAAATATGAGTTTTAAAGCCATTGGCAAACAGATTCTTAAGGACTGTACCACTGTATCCAAAGAAGTGAAAGCTCATATCATATTTGAA
>JALEKG010000058.1 GCA_022769185.1 Dorea sp.
TTTAATAAATGAATTGGAGAGAGGTAAAATGAACATTCGTGAAAGACTTTCAAAGCTTCGTGAGCTGATGGCCGAAAAAGAAATTGATATGTATATTATTCCAACAGCTGATTTTCATCAGAGTGAATATGTAGGGGAATATTTTAAAGCGAGAAAATTCATGACCGGATTTTCCGGTTCCGCAGGAACTGCTGTTGTAACAAAAGAAAAAGCATATTTATGGACAGATGGAAGATATTTTATTCAGGCAGCAAAACAGATTGAGGGAACTACTGTAGAGCTGATGAAAATGAGAGAGCCGGGTGTTCCGACAATCGAAGAATTTCTTGAGGAAAATCTTCCTGAAAATGGAACGATTGGATTTGATGGACGAGTTGTGTCCATGGGAGAAGGAATCGGATACGAGAAAATCGCAGAAGAGAAGCAGGGAAGAGTTGTATATGCGTATGATCTGGTTGATCTGTTCTGGGAGGATCGTCCGAAATTATCAGAAGAGCCGGCATTTGCGCTTGATGTAAAATATGCTGGAGAATCTACTGCTGATAAATTGGTAAGAATCCGTAAATTTATGAGTGAGAATGGCGCATCTGCACATGTACTTACTACATTGGATGATATTTGCTGGACATTGAATCTTCGTGGAAATGATATTGATTTCTTCCCGATGGTATTATCTTATGCAATCATTACTATGGATGAAATGGCTCTTTATATTGATGAAAGAAAGTTAGATTCTGACATAAAAGAAAGTTTTGCAAAAGATGGAATTACAATACATCCATATAATGATATTTATGAGGATATCAAAAAGCTGAAAGAAGAAGAAACCGTTCTTCTGGATGAATCAAAGATTAATTATGCGATTTATAAAAACATTCCGGAAGGAATCCAGAAAGTAGAAAAACGGAATCCGGAGATTCTCTTTAAGGCAGTAAAAAATTCTGTAGAGATAGAAAATATCCGAAAAGCTCAGATCAAAGACAGCGTTGCTCATATCAGATTTATGAAATGGCTGAAAGAAAATGTAGGAAAGATTAAAATTACGGAAATGAGCGCATCGGATAAACTGGATGAATTCCGTGTACAGATGGGAAACTTTATTCGTCCAAGCTTTGAGCCGATCTCTGCATATGGGGAACATGCAGCTCTTTGTCATTATACATCTTCCGAAGAGTCAGATGTGGAATTAAAAGAAGGAAATGTATTCCTGACAGATACAGGAGCAGGATTCTATGAAGGTTCTACGGATATTACAAGAACATATGCACTGGGTGAGATTCCGAAAGTAATGAAAGAACATTTTACATTAGTTGCAATCAGTAATCTTCAGCTTGCAAGTGCAAAATTCCTGAGAGGATGCAATGGTATGAATGTAGATATTCTTGCAAGAAAGCCTTTCTGGGACAGAGGAATCAATTTTAACCATGGAACGGGACATGGAGTAGGATATCTTCTGAATATCCACGAAGGACCGACAAATTTCCGCTGGCAATATCGTAAAAACGATACCCATCCGTTTGAAGAAGGAATCGTTATTACTGACGAGCCTGGAATCTATATTGAAGGATCTCATGGAGTACGTCTGGAGAATGAACTTTTGGTTACAGAGTGGCAGAAGAATGAATACGGAGATTTCCTCTGCTTTGAGCCAATTACATATGTTCCGATGGATCTGGATGCCGTTTTGCCAGAGATGATGTCAGAAGAAGAGAAACGTCTCCTGAATGAATATCATGCATTAGTATATGAAAAAACAGCTCCATATCTTGAGGAAGAAGAAAAGGAATGGCTGAAAAAATACACGAGAGCTATCTAATATTATAAATAGACTTTTTCATTAATTAAATTGACATAATACCCTTCAGAAAGAATATGCTTTTCCGCTAGCCGGTGGAAAAGCATATTCTTTTTAGAAAATTTTTAGAAAAAATAAAATTGACAAAATGAATATTTTTCAGTATATTAGGTAAAGATAAGAGGGAGTAACTGGCATTTGTTTTTGACAGATGTTTACGATGTCGTCAATACGATGATTAACATCCGCATCGTAATGAAATGGTGAGACTTTTATTGCATGTAAATTTTATATGCAATAGGAGTCTTTTTTTATTCTAAAAAATGTTCCTGTTGCGGAAAGGAGTGTTTCAAATGCTGACAAGTGAGCAGGCAAGAAAAAATCAAGAAAAATATGGATTTAATGAACTGGTGGAAGGAAAAAAGAAAAGTATACTGCAGATATTTTTGGAACAATTTAAAGATTTTCTCGTAGTTATATTGATTATTTCAGCAATTATTTCAGGGGCAATGGGAGATGCAGAGAGTGCGGTTGTCATTTTTGTAGTTATTACTATGAATGCAATTCTGGGAACGGTACAGACGGTAAAGGCAGAACAATCGCTAAATAGTTTGAAGCAGCTGTCTGCACCAGAAGCAAAAGTATTGCGTGATGGTGCATTGATCCAGATTCCGTCCAGAGAGGTAACCATCGGTGATGAGGTAATTGTGGAAGCGGGGGACTGCATTCCGGCAGATGGAAGGTTACTGGAATGTGCCAGTCTGAAGGTAGATGAAAGTGCGTTGACTGGAGAAAGTGTTTCGGTAGAGAAATCTCTGGATGAAGTGGAAGAAGGAGCATCACTTGGTGATCAGGTAAACAAAGTATTTTCCGGAAGTTTTGTGACCTATGGCCGTGGAACTTATGAAGTAACAAAGATTGGTATGGAAACAGAAGTAGGAAAGATTGCAGGACTTTTGAAAACGGCCTCTGAGAAAAGAACACCGCTTCAGATCAATCTGGATGAGTTCGGAAAGAAGTTATCCATCATTATCCTCATTTTCTGCGGAATTATCTTCGGAGTCAATGTGTGGAAAGGTGGGTCTATAGGAGATGCATTTCTCTTTGCAATTGCACTTGCCGTTGCAGCAATACCGGAAGCTCTAAGCTCTATTGTGACGATCGTATTATCATTTGGAACTCAGAAAATGGCAAAGGAACATGCTATTATACGAAAGCTTCAGGCGGTAGAGGGACTTGGAAGTGTGTCAATTATCTGCTCAGATAAAACGGGAACACTGACTCAGAACAGAATGACGGTTGAAGATTATTATGTAGATGAGAAGTGTATTCCGACAGAAAAACTGAATCTGGACTGTGGTAATCAGCGGCTGTTGTTAAAATTCAGTATGCTTTGTAATGATTCGACAAATGCAAATGGGCAGGAAATCGGAGATCCGACGGAAACGGCTCTGATTAATCTTGGAAGTAATCTTGGAATAGAAGCAACAAAGATACGGGAAAAATATCCACGTATGTCAGAGGTTCCATTTGACAGTGACAGAAAATTAATGTCTACAGCACATGAACTGGAAGAAGGGTCTTTTATGATCGTCAAAGGTGCAGTGGACGTATTGATGGAGAGAATGAGTGGCATTCGGATTGGCAATACTATAAGAGAATTTACGGAAAAAGATAAAGAAAAGATATCCAGGCAGAATCTGGAATTTTCAAAAAATGGGCTGAGAGTGCTTGCCTTTGCTTATAAAGAAGTGGAACAAGGAAAAGAGCTTTCTTTTAAAGATGAGCAGGATCTTATATTTTTAGGACTGATTGCCATGATGGATCCTCCGAGAGAAGAATCGAAAGCTGCAGTAGAGGAGTGTATCAAAGCAGGAATAAAACCTATCATGATTACCGGAGATCACAAGATCACAGCGTCTGCAATTGCAAAAAGAGTTGGAATCTTACAAGATGAATCTGAGGCATGTGAAGGGGCAGATATAGAAGAAATGACGGATGAAGAATTGCGGGAATTCGTGAAAGGAGTTTCTGTATATGCCAGAGTTTCACCAGAGCATAAAATACGGATTGTAAAAGCATGGCAGGAAAGAGGCAATATTGTGGCAATGACAGGAGATGGGGTTAATGATGCACCAGCGCTGAAGCAGGCAAATATCGGTGTTGCAATGGGAATCACAGGAAGTGAAGTGGCAAAAGATGCAGCAGATATGGTCTTGACAGATGATAATTTTGCGACAATTGTAAAGGCTGTTGAAAATGGAAGAAATGTATATCAGAATATTAAAAATTCTATACAATTTCTTCTATCAGGAAACTTTGGAGCAATTCTGGTAGTATTGTTGGCTTCGTTAACCGGGCTTCCGGTTCCATTTGAAGCGGTACACTTATTATTTATCAATCTTCTGACGGACAGCCTTCCGGCGATTGCATTGGGACTTGAACCGCATACAAAAGAAGTTATGAAAGAAAAACCACGTCCGATAAACGAAACTATTCTTACGAAACCTTATCTTACAAGCATAGGAATTGAAGGATCTGTAATCGGGATCATGACAACAGTGGCATTTTTGATTGGTTATCGCAGCGGGAATGCAGCACTTGCAAGCACCATGGCATTTGGAACCTTGTGTACGAGCCGTCTTGTGCATGGATTTAACTGTAAAAGTAACAGACCGGTAATGTTTACAAAGTGCTTCTTCAATAACATTTATTTGATCGGGGCATTTCTACTGGGACTTCTATTGATCACAGCGGTACTCGTTATTCCGGGAATGCAGGGATTATTTAACGTAGTAAGTTTAAGTACAGGGCAGCTGCTCACCGTATATGGATTGGCACTTTTAAATCTTCCGGTGATACAGATGCTCAAATGGGTGAGGAAATGTTAAAAAAAATAAAAGAATTAATTGTTTTTACAGCAGTTATTTTCATGTGCTTTTGGAAATATGATGTTGTTTTTGACGTTTGTAGTTTTGTTTTCCATATTTTTTATCCTTTTGTTCTTGGAGGAGCAATTGCTTTTGTACTGAATGTACCTATGAATTTTGTGGAAAGGCATTTATTTAGTGAGAACAAAAGTAATCCGAGTATTGAAGCAGAAGAGGAAAAGGGGGGAAAATATAAGAAGAAAAGGCAGGCTGCAAGATTAGCTAGTTTGTTGATCGTGATTATTAGTGTAATTGGTATTATTGTACTTATAATGTTTGTATTGATTCCGCAGTTGGTAAAAACGTTTTCAAATCTGGGAGGAAGTATACAGGAGTTTATTCCTAAAATTCAATATTGGATGGATAAATGGTTTCATAATAATAAAGAAGTTATGAATTTTGTGAATAATCTGGAATTTGATTGGGATAAGGTTGTAAATGCATGGATGGGATTTTTGAAAAACGGCGCTGAGAATGTGTTAGAATCTACAATTAATACGGCTAAGAACATTGTTAGTGCTATATCAACTTTTTTCATTGCATTTTCTTTTTCTGTATATATATTGGTTCAAAAAGAAAAATTGAGTATTCAGGCAAAAAAAGTTTTATTTGCATTTGTACGGAAGGGAAGAGCGGAGGCTGTATTGGAAGTGCTTTCTTTAACATATCGCACTTTTTCTAATTTTCTTACCGGACAATGTTTTGAAGCAGTTATATTAGGAACAATGTTTGCCGTGTCTATGACAATTCTCAGACTTCCTTATGCTTTATTAATGGGAATTGTAATTGCATTTACTGCGTTGATTCCTATATTCGGTGCTTTTATAGGATGTGCGGTAGGAGCATTTTTGATTTTTATGGTAAATCCGTTTCAGGCATTCGTATTTATCCTATTGTTCCTTGCATTGCAGCAAATAGAAGGTAATCTGATTTATCCACATGTAGTGGGAAATTCTGTTGGACTTCCGTCTATATGGGTACTGGCGGCAGTCAGTGTTGGCGGAAGCCTTATGGGAATCAAGGGAATGTTGATTTTTATTCCTGTTGCATCAGTATTCTATGCATTGTTCAGAGAAATTGTATATCTGAAATTGCGGCAAAGAAAGATAAATCCTGATGAGATAGTGTGAAAATATGTGGATAAGTAAGAGGATAAACACAATAGGGGACGGGGGATTTTTAAAAATCCCCCGTCCCCTATTGTTAGTTTATGAAAGAACGTACATATTTAATGAATTCTTTTGCTACATGTGTTAGATTTTGTGTTTTATTCCAGATTAATACATAAGAAGCAGTGACTGGTGGGTTGACTATTTTTTTAATACATATTTCGGAGTTTGCAATATCAGCCGCGGAAGCTGGATAAATGGCAATACCAACGCCCTGTCGTGCCAGTTCAAATGCGTTAAGCATGTGTGCCATCCGGCAGCGGATAGTAGGTGTTTTTTTTGTGTAAGCAAACCAGCTGTTGATTATTTCATCCAGGCGGGATGCGCGGGAGGGTATGATCAGATCGTAGGGAAGCAGGTCTGCGGCTTCCAGAGTCGTGCCTTCTTTTTCTGCGAGAGGATGATTTTGAGGAATCATGGCAATCCAGGGTTCCTGATATACCGAAATGGATTCTACACCTTCTGCATTGTGTGGCTCCATTATGATTGCAAGTTCACACAGTCCTTTCATAACGCGATTGGCTACATCGTCGGAGTTGCCATTCCAAAGATTATACTGAACATGAGGGTATAGCTGATGGAAGCCGGCAATCCATTCTGAAAAAAGTCTTGGAGCATGACCTTCTACAGAGGCAAGATAAAGAGTTCCTTGAAGTCCGCTTTTCATTTCCCGGACATCTTCGGTAGATTTATTTACCAGATCGAGAATCTGAAGAGCATATTGCCGGAATAAAGTTCCTTCTTCTGTGAGTTGCAGGGAATGGGGCTTTCGGATAAAGAGTTTTGTCCCCAGCTCATTTTCAAGATCTTGGATCTGACGGCTTAGAGGTGGTTGAGCAATACAAAGTTTTTCTGCGGCACGAGTAAAATTTAGTTCTTCGGAAACGGCGAGAAAATATCTGATATGACGAAGTTCCATAGAGTTCCCTCCTTGTAATACTATACCTTATAGGTATTACTATATGTTCATTATATATATTTTACAATATCAGGTCAATATGTTAAATTATAATCAAGAAAAGGAAGTCAGGACGGACCTATTAAAAGTAAAAAATATTTTCATGAAGGAGGAATATTTATGAAGATGAAAATGAGAAAGTTCAGAACAATGTTGGAAGAATATTATGAAAGTTTTAAGACGGTATTATAATATTATTATAGCAATATTGAATGATAATCACTAAGGGATCGCTGAGATGAAAACGATAATCGGTAATCAGTAACGGGATATCACACCAGGTATTTTATGTGTAATATCCCGTTATTTCTATGATAAATGAAAAATTCTGATACCTTAAAAAGTAGTGGATGTTTACATTTTTAGAATAAGAAAATGATATTATGTATGATCAAATAATTTGCAATAAATGATTGCGGCAAGGGTACTGACAAAAGTTGCAATAATGCCGGCACCTACAATGGCGGCTGGATTTACGCTTCCATACTGGCTTCTAAAAGTAATGACATTAACTGGAATCAGTTGTAAAGAAGAAATGTTGATAATCAGAAATGTACACATTTCGTTACTTGCAATTCCTTTTTTACGTACTGGTCCAGGTAAATGGCTCTGTCTTCTTTCTTCTTCGAGATGTTCCAGTTCTTCCATTGCTTTCAGACCTGCCGGGGTAGCAGCCCAGCCAAGGCCCAGAATATTGGCAATCATATTTGTTGTAATATGTTTCTCGGCAGGGTGACCGGAAGGAAGATCTGGAAACAAAAATCGGATAAAAGGATGAAGCTTAAGGGAAATATTTTTTATGAAACCTGCTTTATCTGCAATTTCCATAAGACCGACCCAGAAAGACATAATCCCCATCATTGTAATACATAAAGATATGGCTTCTTTCGAAGAATCAATTGCAGCATTGGTAATATCGGGCATTCTTCCAGTAAAAGCTGCATATATAATACCAATTATGATCATACCTGCCCAGAGATAATTCAGCATAGATACACCCATGTAAGTATTTTGCTATATTTTATGCATGGGAAGAGTGAATTATTAAAAAGTGGACAGGAGATTAAAAAGAACAGGGGATATTTGTTTGAAACTTTTTTTATATTTGTCGGATTTTATTGTACCGCTCGTAATTTTTGGAATCGTAAGTTATGGAATTCTTATGAAGGTAAATGTGTATGATACCTTTATCAAGGGTGCGAGAAGCGGCTTTTTGACGGTGATTAAAATTATGCCGACACTGGTTGGTCTTATGGTTGCGGTCGGAATTTTGAGAGCTTCCGGATTCCTTGATTTTCTTGCAAACCTTCTCGGGACTTTTACAGAATATATAGGGTTTCCCGGGGAGCTGGTGCCGCTGACCATTGTTAAGATGTTTTCGTCTTCAGCGGCTACCGGCCTTCTTTTGGATGTTTTTAAGGAGTATGGAACGGATTCTTATATTGGTCTGGTTGCATCAATCAGTATGTCCTGTACAGAGACGATTTTTTATACGATGAGTATATATTTTATGACAGCTAAGGTTACAAAGACAAGGTATACCCTGGGGGGCGCATTGTTTGCTACTTTTGCAGGGTTGGTGGCAAGTGTGATCTTAGCGGGGCTTATGTGATTTTTTCATTTATGGTTCTAATCGATTTTCGCTTCTCCAGTTTCGTGGTGAGATTCCGTATATTTTTTTAAATGCACGTGAAAAATGAAGCTGGTTTGGATATCCCACAGCATTTCCGATATCGGCTATGGATAGGGATGTGAGCTTTAATAGTTCGGTGGCTTTTGTCATTCGGTAGTTAATCAGAAATTCCTGAGGGGATTTGCCGATACTATCGTGAAAGATTTTTCCAAAGTAGCTGCGATTCAAACCGCAGGAGTCTGCGATATCTTCTATGGAAATGTCATTCTGAAAATTTTGTTCGATAAAGGTAAGAGCTTCCTTTATATAGAAATCTCTCAGTTTACCACCCTGATTCATTCTGACAGAATTTGCAGAACGCATTAAGTAGTCCAGGAAAAGGTACAGGTGTCCGATCAGATGGAGTGGGGCTTCGTTGGAATGCTGGACAATATAAAGCATTTCGCTCATCATATCATTCCGTAGATCTTTGGAACTGGCACGATATACAGGACTATCTGGTCTGAGACCAGCAATTTCTATCGCTTCTTTTGCACGCAGTCCGTCAAATTCAATCCAGACATATTCCCAGGGAAGTTCATGGTCTGCAATATAAGTGCTAACCTGATGAGGAAATAACATGAACCCCTGTCCGCTTTTGATCTGATATTCGACGGTATTCCCGGGAGATTTGTCTGCGAGCAGTTTCCCGGTTCCTGATATGACATAGTGAAACAGATAGTGATTTCTGGCTGCAGGTCCAAAAGAGTGGGATGGTTTACATTGTTCCCAGCCATATTGGTACAGGCCAAGATCAACAAAATTTTCATTTGGGAAAACGGAAAAAAGTACATTATTCATAAAGGTCTCCTCCTGAGACTTTTTTTGTATTATATACCAAAATGCTAGTATAGTTCAATATATAGGTAAAAAAGTTGTATTTTGATATAAAACAGAAAAAATAGGGATATTTATAGACGTATAAAGGTATGTTACAATTTCCTTGTGATAAAGAAAAACGGAAAACCTGATGAAATGCTATATAATCCCGGGAGCATCAGGGAAGAAAACCGACAAATGCGCTGGAAAGGAGCAAATGAGAGATGTGTAAAAGAGGAAAAAAGTTAATCAGTATGGGACTAATCCTCTGTATGGTTGCGGCCATGGCTCTGCAAGGTTGTGGAAAGAAAAATGGCAGTGACGGAAAAATAGAGATTAATCTTGTACAATATAAACCAGAGGCAGTCAAGACATTTGAGCAGATCGAAGAGAAATTTAATGCGACTCATGATGATATCCATCTTACCATTGAATCGCCGAATGATGCGATGACGGTGTTGAAAACAAGATTTATCAGGGAGGATAATCCAGATATTATTGGAATTGGTGGAGATGTCAACTTTTCTTATTTCATGGATGCAGAGATTCTGATGGATATTTCGGATTATGAGGGCCTGGATGATATTAAGCAGGCATACAAAGATATCGACAAAGCTCTAGAATTTGTGCCGCTTGAAGGGGTTTATGCAGTTCCTTATGCAGCAAATGCAGCAGGTGTCTTATATAATCGTGAGATGTTTGAGGAGCATGGATGGGAGATTCCGGAGACCTGGGATGAACTTATCAGCCTGTGTGAGGAAATTCAGTCAGAGGGTATTTTGCCGTTATATTTCGGATTCAAGGATACCTGGACCTGTCTGGCACCATGGAATGCACTTGCAGTTGGGCTTGCACCGGCAGATGTATGCAGTCAGGTAAACAAAGGAGAGACGACATTTACGGATGAGTACAGAGAAATTGCAGAGAAGATGTTGGAACTGCTTCCGTATGGGCCGGATGATCCGTTTGCTTATGATTATAATGGAGCATGTACCGCATTTGCAAATGAAGAAGCGGCAATGTATCCAATTGGAAGTTATGCAGTACCACAGATTCAGACGGTAAATCCGGATATTGATATAGATTCTTTTGTAATGCCGGCAAATGACAGTGAGGAAGAAAATGTGCTGAATTCTGGTATTGACCTTCAATTCTGCGTTATGGAAGACTGTGAGAATAAGGAAGCTGCTTATGAAGTGTTAGACTTTCTGTTGGAGGATGAAAATGTGCAGGCTTATATAGATGCACAGAATTCCGTGCCATGTAAAGAAGGAGAATTTGAACTTTCTTCTATGCTTGATGGAATGACAAAATATATCGATGAAGGAAGAATGGCGGATTATCAGGATCATTATTATCCTTCTGAAATGTCAGTCGATGCGCAGATTCAGACATTCCTTATGAATAAAGATGTAGATGCATTTCTTAAGAAGTTCGATGAGGACTGGGTAAGATATAATCGTGATATTATTCAAAAGGTTCAGGATTACGAAAAAGAGCATGCAAACGAGAATTAGGGAAAGGAAGATAGAAAATGAAGAAAAGGAAAATGAGTGGCAGAGAGCGGACATTCCTGTTAATCACGATACCAATCGTTGCATTATTTTTCTGCTTTAATACACTGCCGCTGATCAAAGGTGTCATTTATAGTTTTACAAACTTCAGAGGTTATGGAAGTTTTGACTGGGTAGGGCTTCGAAATTATAAAGATTTGTTTACAGATGCAAGAGTCGGAGGTTCTTATCTCTTCACATTTAAATTAGCAATTGCAGCTACTATTTTGACAAATGTTGTCAGCCTTCTTCTTGCACTAGGATTGAACAGTAAGATTAAATTTAAGAGTGCACTTCGTGGAGCGTATTTTATTCCGAATGTCCTTGGCGCATTGGTTGTTGGTTATATTTTTAATTATTTCTTTACATACATTCTTCCGGCATTCGGGAAAATGATTGGAAGCAGCACATTTTCTTCCAGTATGTTGTCAAATACAAAACTGGCATGGATCGCAGTTGTGATTGTATGTGCATGGCAGTCCATTGCAATGAATACGATTATTTATATCTCTGGTCTGCAGACAGTTCCGGAAGATGTGTATGAAGCAGGAGCAATTGACGGAGCGACAGGATTTAAGAAATTCCGTCATCTTACATTCCCGCTGATCATTCCATTTTTCTCAATCAACATGGTACTTTGTGTTAAGAATTTCCTGATGGTATTCGATCAGATCATGGCATTAACCAAAGGTGGTCCGGCTCAGAGTACGGAGTCCATCTCTTATCTGATTTACAACAATGGTATGGGTGGCGGACAGTTTGGATTCCAGAGTGCGAACGCAGTAATCTTCTTTATTGTAATTGTGGTACTTTCTGTGTTCCAGATGACGATCACCGGTAAGAAGGAGGAGCAGTTATAATGAAAAAGAAAGTAAAAGAAAGAGTAAACTGGCCTTTGACAATTTTGTTGATTCTTGGACTGATCACAGTAGCATTTCCGCTATATATGACGATTGTAATTGCGTTTAAACAACCTTCTGAGATGACAAATAGTATTTCTGGTATCCTTTCTCTTCCAAAGAGCTGGAGCCTGAACAATTTCAAAGAGGCAATGGAAGTTACAGATTTCTGGCATTCTCTTGGAAATAGTATTTTGATTACGTTAATTACGGTTGTACTTTCTATCCTGATTCATTCTTTGCTTGGATATGCAATTGGTAGAAATAAAGCGCGTAGTAAATTTTATAAAGGAATTTATTTTTATGTAGTCAGCGGTATGTTTGTTCCGTTTGCAATTCTGATGATGCCGCTTGTAAAACAGACTGCTCAGATGGGACTTGATAATATGGCTGGTGTTATCCTGCTGTATGTGGTATTCTATATGCCGATGAATGTGCTCCTTTATTCAGGATATCTTACGAATATCCCTATGGCACTGGAGGAAGCAGCATGCGTAGATGGTGCAAGTACATGGACAACTTACTGGAAAGTAATCTTTCCGATCATGAAGCCAATGCATGCAACGGTTGCAGTATTGACAGCTCTTGGAACCTGGAATGATGTCATGACACCACTTGTAATTATGTCAGGAACAGGGAATAATACTCTTCCGCTTGCACAGCTGAATTTCCAGACACAGTTTGGTACAAATTATAATCTGGCGTTTGCGTCTTATCTGCTTGCTCTCTTACCGATTCTGATCTTCTATCTGATCTGTCAGAAACAGATTCTGAATGGTGTTGTAAATGGAGCAGTAAAATAATATAATTTTAAAATATGATATGACAGAAGGAGAATCACTATGGGAATTATATACAGTCAAACAGAAAGAACATTTACAATACATACGAAAGAAACAACATATCAGATGAAAGTGGACAATTATGGATTCCTTTTGCACCTGTATTACGGGAAGAAAGTAAAAGGGAATATGGACTATCTGCTGACTTATTATGACAGAGGATTCTCCGGAAATCCTTATGAGGCAGGGAGAGACAGAACTTATTCTATGGATGCTCTGCCTCAGGAGTTTCCTTCTCTTGGAAATGGAGATTACAGAGGAACTGCAATTTCTGTAGAGAATCCGGACGGGACGTTAAGCTGTGATCTGAGATATAAAGAGCACAGAATTAAAAATGGAAAATACGGGCTTCCCGGACTTCCTGCAGTATATGCAAAGGCAGAAGAATCCCAGACTCTTGAGATTGATATGGAGGATCGTGTGACAGGACTTCAGGTTACACTTCTTTATGGAGTACTTCCGGAACTGGATATCATTACCAGAAGTGCAAAGATCACTTATGCAGGCCCCGGGAAAATCTATCTGGAAAAAGTACAGTCAGTATGTCTGGATTTCTTGTATGGGAATTATGATCTGATCACATTTTATGGACGTCATGCAATGGAACGTAATTTTCAGAGAGTTCCGGTTGCACATGGAAGACAGATGGTCGGCAGCAGAAGAGGTGCATCCAGTCATCAGTACAATCCGATGATGATTCTGGCAGATGAAAAAACGACAGAAGATGCAGGATGTGGGTATGCATTGTCTTTCGTCTACAGTGGAAATTTTCAGGGAGAGGCACAGAAAGATCAGTTTAATCAGACGAGAGTTTTGATGGGACTGAATGAAGAGATGTTTCGGTATCCGTTGGAGACAGGAGAAACTTTTTATGCACCAGAGGTAATTCTATCGTTTACTGATCAAGGGCTGAATCGATTATCACAGAATCTGCATTCTTGTATTCGTCATCATGTATGTCGTGGAAAATATAAAGAAGTGGTACGTCCGGTGCTGATCAACAGCTGGGAAGCAGCATATTTTGATTTTACAGGAGAGATGATCTATGAACTTGCAAAACAGGCGAAAGAAGTAAACATTGAGATGCTGGTCATGGATGATGGATGGTTTGGAAAACGAGAGGATGATAACAGCGGACTGGGAGACTGGTATGTCAATGAAGAAAAGCTTGGTGGAACACTTGGTGATCTGATTAGACGGATCAATGATCTCGGCATTAAATTCGGTATCTGGATTGAGCCTGAGATGATTTCAGAGGATAGCAATCTTTACCGGGCACATCCGGACTGGGCACTGGTCATTCCAGGCAGAGATCCGGTACGTGCACGAAACCAGCTGGTACTGGATTTTTCCAGAAAAGAAGTTGTGGATTATATCTATGGACAGATCTGTAATGTACTGGACCAGGGAAATATTGAATATGTGAAATGGGATATGAATCGAAGTCTTCTGGATATTTATTCTGTATCTTCAAAGGATCAGGGAAGAATTATGTATGATTATGTGCTGGGACTCTATGACTTCCTGGAACGTCTGGTTCGAAGATATCCGAATATGCTGATTGAAGGATGCAGTGGTGGAGGCGGTAGATTTGATGCAGGTATGCTATATTATACACCTCAGATCTGGTGCAGTGATAATACGGATGCAGTCGACCGTCTGAAAATACAGTATGGTACATCTTTTGGTTATCCGGTTTCTGCAGTCGGATCTCATGTGTCAGCGGTACCGAATCATCAGACCGGAAGAAAGGTATCTATGAAGACCAGAGGAATTACGGCTATGGCTGGAACCTTTGGCTATGAATTAGATCTTGGAGCTTTATCATCAGAAGATAAGGAAGAGATTAAAAAGCAAATTTCAGATTATCATAAATTTGCACCACTGATTCAGAACGGGAAATATTTCCGATTATCTAATCCGTATCAAGATGAAATTTGTGCATGGGAATTTGCCTCAGAAGATGGAAGTGAGGCTCTTTTAAATGTAGTGATGCAGCAGATTCACGGGAATATGACGGTAAATTATGTGAAAATGTATGGACTGAAAGCTGGAGCAATGTATCAGGAGGAGAATTCGGGGAAGGTTTACAGCGGAGCCGCGCTGATGGAGGCAGGGCTGCCACTTCCGATAGAATTTGGAGAATATCAGGGATATCAGATGCATTTTGTTATTTATGAATAAATAAAAGGAAAAGAGAATTTGGAGAGGAATGAAACGATGGAAGCCAAAGATGATGTTATATTCAAAAATCGTTTGGACAGACACCATGATGAACTTCGGTGGCTGTATATGGAATTATATCAGAATGGTGATATGTTTGCAGAGTTGTGCTCCAAAATGTATGAGTATTATAAGATTCGCAGGGAACAACTAAAAAATAGAGATGAGTCCAGGGAAAAAGAAACGAATTGGTTTCAAAAGAAAGACATGCTTGGCATGATGCTTTATATTGACAATTTCGCCGGAAACATAAAAGGTGTGTCTGAGAAGCTTTCCTATCTCAAGGAATGTAATGTAAACTGTATTCATCTGATGCCTTTTTTGGATACACCAAGGGGTCGTTCAGATGGAGGTTATGCCGTTTCAGATTTCCGAAAGGTAAGACCGGATCTCGGAACAATGGAAGATCTGTCAGAGCTTGCTGATAAATGTCATCAAAACGGAATGAATCTTTGTATGGATTTTGTCATGAATCATACTTCGGAAGAACATGATTGGGCAAAACGAGCCAGACAGGGAGAGGGGGAGTACATGAGCCGGTACTTCTTCTATCAGAATCGTGAAATTCCCGAAAGGTATGAACAGACGGTGCCACAGGTATTTCCGACTACGGCACCGGGGAATTTCACTTATCTTCCGGAAATGGATCATTATGTGATGACGACATTCTATCCATATCAGTGGGATCTGAACTATCGTAATCCAAGGGTATTCAATGAAATGATGTATAATTTCCTGTTTTTGGCGAATCAGGGAATGGATATCATCCGGATTGATGCGGTTCCGTATATCTGGAAAGAACTGGGAACGCAGTGCCGCAATCTGAAGCAGGTACACACGATTGTGCGTATGATGCGTATGATTGCGGAGATTGTATGTCCAAGTGTACTTCTTCTGGGAGAAGTCGTTATGGAACCGGAAAAGGTAGTTCCATATTTTGGGACAGTGGAAAAACCGGAATGTCATATGCTTTATAATGTAACGACTATGGCGACAACGTGGAATACAGTGGCAACTAAGGATACGCGTCTTCTGAAAAAGCAGATGGATATTGTAAACCGATTGCCGAAACAATATACGTTTCTGAATTATCTGCGTTGTCACGATGACATCGGCTGGGGATTGGATTATCCTACTTTGAGAGGCTGGGGGATGAATGAACCTCAGCACAAACGTTTTTTAAACGATTATTTTACCGGTAAGGTGGAAGGAAGCGTTAGCCGGGGAGAATTGTATAATGATGATCCAGTGACACAGGATGCACGTCTCTGTGGAACAACAGCATCCATGTGTGGAGTGGAATGCGCCGGATTTAAAGGAAGTAAACTGGATGACCAGGAAGGAGAGATGGTGAGGGCTGTCCGCCTGGACATTATGCTACATGCTTATATGTTAACGCAGTCAGGAATTCCAATGCTTTATAGCGGTGATGAGATTGGACAGACCAATGATTACAGTTATAAACGGGATCCAGAGAAGGCAGAAGATTCCCGTTATATCCACCGTGGCAGCTTTCATTGGGATCTGGCAGAAAAGAAAGAAAATCCCCTGACCGTAGAAGGCGCAGTGTTCCAGGCACTGAATCGGTTGGAACATATCAGACGTCAGGAAAATGTTTTTGATCGAAACGCAGAAGTTTACACATATGATGTTCACGAAGATGCGATCCTGGGAATCTTAAGAGAATATCAGGATGAGCGGTTTATCGCGCTTTTTAATTTTAGTGATAAATCAGAGAAGGCCTGGATACAGGAAGAAGGAATTTACCGAAACCTGATGAATGGCGAGAAAGTGGAACTGAACAATATAATAATTCCGGGACATGATTTCTTATGGTGTAAAAAAATACTGTAAGATGATACCATATCATTTGATAAAATAAAGAAAGTGCCTCCCTGGCGGGGGCACTTTCGATATCCTGGTTTTAATAATTTTCTGCTTTGCGCTCAAAATAAGCCTTCGGATGAGCACATACCGGGCATACTTCCGGAGCTTCTTCTCCGATGTAGATGTATCCGCAGTTATTGCATTTCCATCCAAGAGGCGCGTCACCTTTGAAAGTTGTTCCACTCTTGTAGCTTTCCAGAAGCTTGTTATAACGTTTCTCATGAGCAGCTTCTACCTGGCCAACCAGTTCGAATTTAGCAGCCAGTTCCGGGAATCCTTCTTCTCGAGCCTCTTCTGCCATCTGTTTGTACATTTCTGTCCATTCATAATTTTCACCGGCAGCGGCATCTGCAAGGTTTTCATCTACGGTTCCGATTCCGTGGAATTCTTTGAACCACATTTTAGCATGTTCTTTTTCCTGGTTAGCTGTTTCTTCAAAGATATTTGCCATCTGGACAAAACCAGCTTTTTTAGCAGCAGAAGCGTAGAAAGTATATTTATTACGTGCCTCTGATTCTCCAGCAAATGCAGTCATAAGATTTTTTTCTGTTTTTGTTCCTGCGTATTTAGACATATTTTATTCCCCCTTTTATGATTTGAGATTAAAAAAGAGGATGAATCTGGGATTCATCCTCTATACTTACTTGATATGGGATTACTCGCCAAAGTATCTCTTTAACAGACCTTCAAATGCTCTTCCGTGACGAGCCTCGTCTCTAGCCATCTCGTGTACTGTGTCGTGGATAGCGTCAAGGTTAGCAGCTTTTGCTCTCTTAGCAAGATCGAATTTACCAGCTGTTGCTCCGTTCTCAGCGTCAACTCTCATCTCAAGGTTTTTCTTTGTGCTGTCTGTTACAACTTCGCCAAGTAACTCTGCAAATTTAGAAGCGTGCTCAGCTTCTTCCCAAGCAGCTTTCTCCCAGTATAAACCAATCTCTGGATATCCTTCTCTGTGAGCAACTCTAGCCATAGCAAGGTACATACCAACCTCTGTGCACTCGCCCTCAAAATTAGCTCTTAAATCGCACATGATATCTTCACTTGCGCCCTTAGCTACACCTACAACATGCTCTGAAGCCCAAACCTTATCACCTGCCTGAACTGTAAACTTCTCTGCTGGAGCCTTACATACTGGACAGAAATCTGGAGCCTTCTCGCCTTCATATACATATCCACAAACTGAACATACAAACTTCATAAAATTAATCTCCTTTTCTTAAAATTATCATTCAAAATAGAAATGATTACTATTTCTGAAACTAATATATCACGGTGCATTTTAAATGTCAAATAATTATTTTAATTATCTGTTAAATTCTCCTGACACTCTCTGCACAGGCCGTAGAAAAAAGCACTGCTTCCCTTAATACATCCGTCAAATTCTGCATTGACACTATCAAGCAGTTCCTTCTCCCTGCTTTCCAGTTCCTCTGTAAAATCAATATCATATATCCTTCTGCAGCTGGTACACTGAAAATGATAATGAGGCATAACTCTTCCATCAAAATGGACAGAACCATCGTCGCAAGGCACTTTAACAGCATGTCCCATGTCTACCAGAAGTGACAGATTTCTATAAACAGTTCCAAGACTTATATTAGGATATTCTTTCCTGACACTGTTATATACATCCTCCGCAGTTGGATGGTCTGTTCGCAACATAATATTATTCAGAATAGCTTCACGTTGCCTGCTTCGCTTTATCGCCGCCATATACCTCCATCTAATCCGAAGAATAATATGTCATTATTATAAAATGCCATAAATTATTCTTGCCATATTTTCAAAAATAATACTTAAAACAGAAAATATTAATTAAAATTAATAACAATTACTAATTTATATATATTTTATCACATAAAAATAAGGCAGTCAATTTTAATTGTAATAAAACAATAAAACTGACTGCCAATAATAAACTTATCCGCTTATCATTAATATTAATGCATTGTGTAATGCAACATCCGATTACAGCTTAAACTGATTAATTGAATCCTGAAGGTTAGCCGCAATCTTATCCAGCTCCTCTGTAGAAGTATTAAGGTTTCTCATGGTCTCTGTAACTTCTATTGCAGATGCTGTAACCTCCTGGGCTGCTGCTGCTGTATCTGTAGCCACATTAGCCACATCGCCCATTGTCGATATGACATTCTCTCTGCTCTTATCCATCTGCTCATTGAGGTTGGCAATGTTATCCATACCTTCCTTAAGAGCATTAACTGAATCAGAAATATTATTGAACAAATCTCTTGCAGCATTAATTGATCTGTTCTGCTCTTCAATAATCTCAACACTCTCGTCCATTGTCTTGGATACAAGGTCTGATTTCTCTGTAATCTCACCAATAATCTGAATAATCTCATCAGTAGAAGCCTGTGACTGCTCTGCCAGCTTTCTGATTTCATCAGCAACAACCGAGAATCCTCTTCCGCTCTCTCCTGCTCTTGCAGCCTCAATGCTGGCATTAAGGGAAAGGAGATTAGTCTGTTCAGTAATCTGTGTAATAGCATCTGAGATAAACTTAATCTTCTCGATACTATCAATCATCTCTTTAACAACTTCCTTAGATATTCTTGAATTCTCCTTTGACTTCTCACCCTTGCCAATAAGGTCTTCAACAATACCAATACCTCTGTTACTCAAGTTCTGTGTCTCAGCTGACATATCGTTAATGTCGTTAACATATGCCTTTGTCTCATGGAGCTTAGCTGCAAGAGACTCGACATCACCTGTAGCCACTGTAGTACTCTCAGCCTGTCCAACAGCACCCTCTGATACATTCTGGATTGCTTCTGTAACCTGGTTAACTGTCTCTGTAGTAGTCTCACTAATCTTAGATATCTTGTTAGATTCTGTAATAAGAACTCCAGACTTCTCCTCAACATCCTTGATAAGCAATGAAATATTATCAACCATGCTGTTGTAATTCTGCTTCATTACTCCAAATTCATTATTGCTTCTCACTGGTATTCTCATAGAGAGGTCACCATTAGCCATGTTATTGAGAGCC
>JALEKG010000095.1 GCA_022769185.1 Dorea sp.
TACCACCAGCATTGTAAATCGTCCTGCAACCGTAGAGCTCACTTGCGCGACATTGGTAAATCGTATCGCACAGCTGATCGATGCTCCGGCAGGTTATGTGACGACAGACAAATTCCCGTATAATGAATATATGTTAAGACCTATTAATGAATATGTAAAGACAAAATAAGAAACAGAGTATAAGGGGGCTGCTTTTGCAGCAATGTCATTTAGATTATCCATTCATAATAATAACAGAGCGGCTGGCAATTCGTAAATTGTCAGCTGTTTCATTTTTTGAACACGTATGTCCACCCTGATTTTAAATATACCGAAAAAGAGGTGGAGATATATTTCTACATACTCGAATTAATCACCCTTTGTAAAAAATAAACAAAAATGCTTTCCTAAAACAATACAATAAATCAATACAACTTGTAATGTTTTTACAAATCTTTTTATTTTACAAAATAGTTGTTGAAATAATCATATTACAAGAATATAATACAACTTGTAATAACAAGTTATTAATCGTGCACGGAAAGGAAGACGGAAATGAATACAGAATTAAGAAAAAAAGTGGCAGGTGCTTTATACGGAATGGCACTTGGCGATGCCATGGGAATGCCTGCAGAATTATGGGGGAGACAAAGAGCTCGCAAATTCTTTGGGAAAAAAATAGAGGAGCTGATGGATGGACCTTCTGAAAATGACGTTGCATTCAATTATAAAAAAGGACAATTTACAGATGATACAGGGCAGGCATTAGTCCTTTTAGATTCTATTTCATCCACAGATTATGTACCTGATGTAAAGGATATTGCAATTCGGATGATCGATTGGGCAGAAAAAGAAAATGCATGGGATAATAATATTCTTGGTCCGACATCAAAAGTGGCTCTGGCCAATTTCAGGGATGGGATTGAGGATACTTCGGTTACAGACAAAGCCCTTTCAAATGGAAGTGCGATGAGAATTCCTCCAATCGGCTGTCTCTTTTTACCGGATGAAAAACAAAAAATTGTTGATTATGTTTATGAAGTATCAAGAGCTACACATACCAGTGATGTGACAATCGCAGGAGCAGCCATGATTGCTGCAGGCGTCAGTTCAGCAATTGTCAATACTGATTTTGAAAAAGTTGTGGACGATATTTTATCAATTGAAGAACTCGGATATAACAAAGGCTGTGAAACATTTAGTGCACGTCTCAGTGAACGTACTAAAATAGGGCTTGAGATTGCAAAACAAAAATATGAAGATGATGACCAATTTACCCAAAAGATATATGACGTAATTGGCACTGGTGTTGGAATTATTGAATCCGTACCGGCAGCAATTTCAGTTGCATATTATGCAAAAGACCCAAATAGATGTTGTCTGTTATGTGCCAATATGGGTGGGGATACAGACACAATTGGTGCTATGGCAACAGCAATTTGTGGAGCATATACTGGAGTAGATGCAATCAAAAAAGATTATATTGATTTAATCGATAAACAAAATGATGTAAATTTTGATTCTTATATTGATATCTTATTAGAAGGAAGGGAGAAACTCAAATGAAAACACTGGTTGTCGGAGCAGCCATGATTGATATGATTATGGTAATGGATCGGCTCCCTCAAAGCGGAGAAGATGTGTTGTGCAAGGAATCTACTCTGAAAGTAGGCGGATGTGCATACAATGTAGCAAATACATTAAAAAATCTGGAGTGTGAATTTGATTTATGTGTCCCTGTCGGTAATGGAGCATACGGCTCAATTATTGAAAAAGAGCTGAAAAGCAAAGGATATCGTACTCTCATTAAAGACAATACAAAAGACAACGGTTATTGTATTTGTATGGTTGAAAGCAATGGGGAAAGAACATTTGTTACATGCCAGGGTGTAGAAGGAAATTATAAAAAAGAATATTTAAAAAATATCAATGATTCCGAATATGAAAATATATATATTGCCGGATACCAAGTGTGTAACCACAGCGGTGAAGTGGTTTCTGAATGGCTTACTTCCTTGCAGGGAAAAACAGTTTATTTTGCTCCAGGACCTGTAATATGCAGTATTGAAACAAAAACGATGGAACGAATTATGGATATTCATCCTATCATCCATCTAAACGACAAAGAAATACTGGATTACACAGAAGAAAAGAGCATTGAAAAGGGGTTATATAAATTATATCAGAAAAACCACAACCTGATTATTGTTACAGCAGGGACTCAAGGTGCAATCTATTATGATGGGAAAGAGATACATACTGTTCCTGCAAAAAAAGCTAAAGTAGTAGACACCATTGGAGCTGGTGACAGTCACATCGGAGCTTTTATTGGTGGTATTTCAAAAGGAATGAATATTGAAGAAAGTCTAAAACTTGCAAATAAAGTTGCTGCAAATATTGTTGAGGTTCAAGGACCGGTTATGACAAAAGAAGAATTTGATGAGAGGATGGGAAGAGAAAATGAATAAAGTAAAAGAATTTTTTGCAGATTGGAGTACAAAAGAAAAATTATGGCTGGCATTCGTAGTGATTTTTCAGACAGTAGCATGGGCTATTAATAAAGAGAGTGTTTTTATGCTTGTTATGACACTGACATCTAGTCTGAATCTGGTGTTTGGTGCAAAAGGTAAGGTTGTCGGATTGTATTTTGCAATCATCAACAGTGCAATGTATGCATATAGCTGTTTGAGCATTCCTCTTTATGGCGAGATTATGTATAATGTTCTTTACAGCATTCCGGTTAGTATCACAGCAATTGTTCTCTGGAAGAAAAATACTTCTAATGATGGAGAAGTAAAATTCCGTACAATGACAAAACGTTTCTTGATCAATACAGTAATCATTACTTGTGTAGCAATTGTAGTATATTCTCAAATATTGAAATGGATGGGCGGAAATTTTGCATTCATGGATTCTCTTACAACTGTTGTTTCTGTTATTGCAAGTATGCTGTATCTGCTTCGTTATTCTGAACAATGGTTAATGTGGGTAATTGTAAATGCATTATCAATATCAATGTGGATTATGGTGCTCGTATCTGGAGATAAATCAGCAATCCTTATTATCCTTATGAAGGTAATTAATCTTTTGAATTCTTCTTATGGATATTTCAACTGGAGAAAAATTGCAAAAAAAGCAAATGCAGAATAAATAAAATAGCCTGTTAAAAACTATTTTCCAAACATGACATAACAAGTAAATACTTGTTATGTCATGTTTTTTGCGTTATAGTATTTATATATGTATGTCAAAATAGAGAGGGATTTCCATATGATGAAATATGAAATTATAAAAAATGATTTACTCAAACAGATTGATAATAATGAATTAAAAGAAAATCAAGTGATACCCTCTGAAAATATGCTCTGCGAAAAATATCAGGTAAGCCGTATCACTGTCAGAAAAGCTATTGATGAACTTGTATATGAAGGGATGCTTTACCGAATCAAAGGAAAGGGATGCTTTGTACGAGAGCATACAGAAAATAAATTATCCCGGATTTACAGCTTTACAGAAGCAATTACTAATCAGGGAAAAACACCTTCTAAGCAACAAATCTATTTTAAAAAAGAACAAGCAGGAGAGTCTCTGGCAAAAAAGATGAAAATAAAGTCCAACGATGAAGTATACTATATAAAATGTCTTTATCTGGCAGATGGAAAACCTTATTGCCTAAATACATCCATTCTTCCGGAAAAATTATTTTCAAAACTTGAATGTTTCAACTTAAATTCTGGATCTTTATATGATATTTTAAGAAGTTTCTATCAGTTATCAATTACAAGAGTACAACAAAACATTACTGCCATTGAAAGTACAGAAGAATTGAATAAGTATTTGCAGTTAGATACATCAAAACCTCTTTTGAAAATTGAAGCAACCTCCTATTGCCTCCATGATAACAACGAAACTATCTTTGAACTATATGAATCTTACTTACTGACAGATATACTAAGCTATTCTGTTGAAAAATATAATTAGGGTGATGAGGGAATCTATGTCATTTCGATAAGATGACCGTAAAGAGTAGAGTATGTAGAAATATATAGCTACTCTTTTTATTGCCATACAAAAAGAAGCGGCTGACAATTTATGAATTGCCAGCCAATATGTTAGTATTTATGAGTAGATGATCTAAAGGACATTGCTACACATACTTATAAACCTGAAAATCCTGCAATCCCAAATGCGGCAGGACCACCGTGTGTGGTGATGACTCCCTGAGCCTGAATCCACTGTATTTTCTGAAAACCACATTCTTTTGCGGTTTCTTCTGCTGCGGTACGGATCTCATCCGGAAGTCCGATCGTATATACCATCCACAAAATATTCCGTTCCAGATGATAAGTATTCGTGTAATCCTGGATCAGTTGTGTGGCTACCTTCTTCATCTTGCCTCGATATTTCTTTGTGGCAACCAGCTTGCCGTCCAGAATCTCAATACAAGGATGAATATGAAGAATCCTGCTTCCTAAGGCTACGGCATTACTGACGCGGCCGCCGGCACGAAGGAATTCCAGGTTATCCGGAAGAAAACACATCTTTGTACGGGAAAGAAGATCTGTAGCTGCATGAGCAGCATCTTGAACAGACATTTCTGGATGTTCTTCCAGAAGTTTTGCAATTGCAATTACAATGGCCGCCTGACCGACAGAAACCTGTTTGGTATCAATGGCCGTGATATAGTCTCTGTCTTCCGAAGCAATGAGCGCGCTTTGATAAGAGCAGGTAGTGACTGCGGAATATGCGAGATAAAGAATCTGAGATTCTGGGTATTGTTCGTGAATCTCATCGAATGCCCGGATGAAATCTTCCGGTGAGCATCCGCTGGTTCTTGGAAGCTTTCCGGTCTTCTGGTAATAGTCACATATTTTCTGGACAGGGAAGGCTCCATCATCTAATGTTTCGTTGTCAAAAGAAACGTGCATGGGAACAATCTTGATATTGTATTTTGATGCAAGCTCCGGTGTAATGTCCGAACCGGTTTCTGCAACAAGAATGATAGAATTCATGAGGGATCTCCTTTTGAGTATAGTTTGTCATAATATGTGTTGAATGCACATGTTTATCTTACATGGTTTCAAAAACCACGTCAATACATTCGGATATAAAAATTAGTTTGACTAATAAAATCTTGACATTTTGTGTGTCAGAGCTAAAATAGTCACTATCTATCCAGGATTCAGATGTCAGTAGTAATGCGAGGAATCTCACATGAGGAAATAGATAGTATGAAACGAAGAATAGATCAGATACGAAAAATATTGACGGTTACATGAAGGAGGAATTGGTATTGCGCTGGCCAGTTATGACTACCAAAGAGACCATGAAAGCAGTTAGTAAGAAAAAGAGGATTATTCAATCTGTCCTGTGTGGTATGGTAATTGGATTTATTTGTGGGTTCGTCGGTGCCGGCGGCGGGATGATGATGCTTCTGATCCTGACCAGTGTTCTGGGATATGAGTTAAAAA
>JALEKG010000113.1 GCA_022769185.1 Dorea sp.
CTGAAGAAGTGGTTCCAGCCCGATCTTACCGCCACCAATGACTGCATGACGATCCTTATGAGAGTCAAATGCTTCCAGACTATCGTTAAGATGAATGGCTTTCAAATGTTCCAGTCCCAGAATTCGGTCAAACTCTTCCACGACTCCATCTAAATCATACACAATATCATATCCGGCTGCAAATAAATGACAAGTGTCCAGACAGATTCCGATTCGTTCCGGATGCTTCACTCCATCACGGATTTCCCTTAATTCTTCGAATTTTGCTCCAATTTCTGTCCCTTTACCACTCATTGTCTCCAGAAGCACTGTAATTTTCTCATTTCCGGTGATTGCCTGATTCAAACCGGCTATGATATTCTGGATCCCTTCTTCTACTCCAATTCCTGTATGGTTTCCCGGATGGAACACCATATTTTCTATTTCCAGTGCATCCATTCTTGCAACATCTTCCCTGATGACCATACAGGCAAAATCATAGACTTTTTCTTTATCACTTGCCAGATTCATCGTATATGGAGCATGTGCAAGCAATGGACCGAATTGTTGCCTATGCCGGATCTCCTGAAATTTCTCTATCTCATCAGAAGAATACTCTTTATAGGTTGATCCTCTTGGATTCCTGCTGAAGATCTGCATAGTATTTGCTTCCATTTTCGCCACATTCTCTGCTGCCTTTGCAATTCCTTTTGCAATAGACATATGTGTTCCGATCGTATACATATTTAACCCTTCTTATCCTGCTATTTGATCAAAATATCCTGACTTCCAGATCTGAATCCTTCCATATCAATCGTCGCATAGAGATACCCCTGCTCCTTAACCAGATGCAGGACTTCCTCTTTTTTGGAAAACAATTTCAAAATATCATTTTCATCTACTTCCAGTCTCACCAGATTTCCATGAATCCTTGCTCTTACATTATAAAATCCCATTTCTCTGATTCCATTTTCGATCTCATCTACCTGATGCATCGCTTCATAGCTTAAACGAGTACCATATGGGAAACGAGTTGCAAGACATGGCGCTGATGGACGGTCTGCCGTCGGAATCTGCTTCTCTCTTGCATATCTTCTGATCTCTTCTTTTGAAAAACTACAAACAGCCAGCGGACTTTTGATTCCCAGTTCCTTCAGTGCCCGGATTCCTGGTCTGTATTCATGAGTATCCTCCAGATTCGTTCCTTCCAGAACGATATGAGTCCCTACTGTTTTTGCCTCTTCCATAATTCTCGTAAACATATATTTCTTGCAACGATAACACCGGTCTTCCGGATTTTCTTCAATCCCGGCTTTTTTCATTTCATCCACATAGATGATCTTATGCAAAGCACCTGCTGCCTTTGCAGCCTCTCTGGTGACATCCAGATCTGCGGCCGGATGCAGTGTCGTATGAAGTGTAACTGCATACACCTTAGTCCCATGCTCTCTGGCATGATCACAGAGAAGCCATAACAAAAGGGAACTGTCCACTCCACCTGAAAATGCAAGCAATACATCTTCTTTTGTATATTCATCCAGCAGCTTACTTAGTTTTTTACATTTTTCATCATACTTGTCCATTACTTTCCTCCTGAATCATACGATAAATCTCCTGAAACGGCTTCCCCGTCTTTCTGCTAATTTCTGCTACACTTTCATATTCCGGATAAATGCTTTTCTTAACAAGTTTACCACTTTTTTCAACCTCATGCATCCATAAATTGATTTCACCCTTCCTTACGTAAGAGATCTTATTCTACGTACAAGGAACTCCGCCACTCCTTTTGCATCATCCAGATGATATCTTTTCGTACATCCAGGGATATCCACATCACTCACCACTGCCATGCACTCTTTGGGATCCACAGCAAATGGTTTCCCGGCCGCTTCTCGATACAACATGATTTTCGGCCATTTTCCATACTTATACCCTTCTGTTAAGATGACATCTACATTCTCAATCTTCCGAACCATCTGTTCAAAGTCAACTGGTCGGTTTTCCATCAGAACTGCTTTTTCTGAAGAAATCAGTCCGGTAACATCAGCCCCTGCTTTTGTCATCCGATAGCTGTCTTTTCCTTCCCGATCAATCTCAAATGCGTGCGCATCATGCTTCACCACCGCCACACGCAAACCTCTTTTTTTCAGCTCTGGAATCAGTTTTTCCAAAAATGTAGTCTTTCCTGTACCGGAGTATGCCACGATAGAATATATTGGAATCTTAATCTCATTCTTCTTTCTATGCTCTATCATTTTTTTCTGCTCTATCATTCTCATATATTCCTGCGGTGTATTAATATTCAGAAATTTATAATCTTCGTCTGTCAGTCTTTCCACTGCTACATAACAAACCCTAATTTCATCCAAAACATGCTGTACTTTAAAATCCCCGGCTTTCAGGTGTTTTCCTATTAGCGATCTGATTTCCCTTCGATACAACGCGCAAAGCACATGCTTTTTTCCAGATTGATCCACTGGAATGACTGCATCCACGTGCTCTGTCAGATAAGGAAGCAGTTTCTTCGCAATCTCAAAATCCACAAAAGGCGAATCACACGATACCACGAACAGAACTGCATTTTTACAGTATTCCATTGCTGCATGAACTCCGGCAAGCGGACCACATCCCTGAAATTGATCTGGAACATGCTTTCTTTTACTTTCCGGATGGTCCGTTTTTTCCTGTACTGATAATAAAATCTCATCCGCCTGTTCAAGATTTTCTTCCAGCCGTGAAAGAAAAGTCTTCCCATTCAGACAAAGCTCTGCTTTATCCTGCCCCATTCTCGTACTCTTTCCTCCACAAAGGATGACAACACTTATCTTCTCTTCCATTTTTTCTCGCTTTTGATTCTCACCCAACTGATTTTTCCTCTTTCATAATCATAAATTCATTTTTTGAGTATAACATACTTTTTCCATTTTTTCTGTCATTTCTCTAAAACAGTAATAAAATAGAAAATATAATTTTTGAGTAATTTAAAGAAAAAAGCTGCCACTTCACGAATTTTTATTCGTTAAAGCAACAGCCTCATTCTGTTATAAATGAATATATTCTTCTCTAATCTCTTCCGGAACCAGACTACCCCCTGTCGCCCAGGCGATATGAACCGCGTTTTTCATTTTCTCTGTCAAGGCATTTTCTGCCAGATACTGTTTCATTTTTGTATTGTTGACGATACAGACCGGTCCCTGAAAAGCTGCACATGCACTAGGTTCCAAAAAGATTCCCTCTGTATCCAACAAATTTCTCATATAATCATAAAGCTTCTCGTCATTTACCGTCATTTCTCCACTCAACATTTTTTTCATTACGCTTCCTACAAATGCGGAAGGCCTTCCTACAGCAAGTCCATCGGCCTGCGTTTTTCCACTTAAGCCAATATCCTGTACGGAAATCTCATTATTTAGCCCGGTAGCCATTCCAAGAAGCATGCATGGTGCCTGCACCGGTTCCACAAAAAAGCAATGAACATGATTCTGAAAAACATGTTTCAGACCAAAGCTGATTCCGCCGGGTGCTCCGCCGACTCCACAAGGAATATAGACAAACAGTGGGTGATCCTCATCTACATTAATTTGCATTTCTTCCAGTTGTTTCTGAAGCCGCTTTCCAGCTACTGAATAACCCATGAAAAGATTTCTGGAATTCTCATCATCTACAAAATAGCTTTTCGCACCTGCATCCGAAAGTGCTCTTCCTCTTTTTACCGCTTCTCCGTAATCTCCCTGATATTCTCTTACATCGACACCATAGCTTCTAAGCAGCTCTTTTTTCCACTGTTTTGCATCTGCAGACATATGGACAATTACATGATATCCAAGCACTGCACTGATAATGCCAATGCTCAATCCCAAGTTTCCTGTGGAACCAACCTGAATCGTATAAGCACCGAAAAATTGTCTGATATCAGGATCTCCAAGTCTCTCATAACTCTCACCTGTTTTTAGCAGTCCATATTCCAGAATCAGGTCTTCCGTATGTTTCAGTACCTCGTAGATTCCTCCTCTGGCTTTTACGGATCCGGCTATTGCAAGATGGCTGTCTTCTTTTAGGAGGAGTCTTCCCTCCAGCTCGCCCTCAAGTTTTTCATTGAGAAACTGTTTCATCGAAGGAATTTCCACTAATGGAGATTCGATTAATCCATTCAACTCCTGTGTTTCCGGGAAATATTTCTGGATCAATGGTGCAAAACGAAGCAATCTCTGTTCCGCTTCATCAATATCTTTCTGTCCTAACCCACAGCCTTGCATGCTATCTTCAAAACTTGTTTTTTCCGGATTGATCCATACCACTTCTTCAGCCTGTTTCACCTGTTCTAACACTGAATCTTTTTTAAGAATCCCATCAAAATTTCCCATTCTTTTTCCTCCATGCAATCTTTTATACACTGATATCTTTCTTCCGATAATAGATAAGCGCTGCCAGTACCCCGATCACTCCATACAGGACTCCCAGCATCAAAAGCTTCTCATCTACTGCCACATCCGCCACGATATCCGATGCATCTGCATAGGCAAACGGGGTAACATATTTCAAACCTTCTGCCTTCTCGCTGATATTACGAATTATATTCAGGAAATACAGTACAGTTGCAAGCCCGATTCCTGCTCCCATTCCGCTCCCTCTGATAAATGCTGATATTCCAAAGCACACACTCATAATCTCCAGCTGCATTACAAGAAATGCCAGATGCAGGATTACGAAAGCTTTCCCTTCCATATCTTCTCCGATTGCAGTAAAACTTGCAACTGATATTGCCACAATAATTCCATTCATAAGAAGAAGCTGCACTATGCAGGCAAGCCACTTCTCCACGACAATCTGAAGGCGGCTGACCGGATGCGTCAACAAAAATTCTGCCGTATGCTCTTTTTCTTCTTTGGAAAGTGCCATAATCCCGAGAAGTGCTGCATAGAACGCCCCTCCAAGTCCCAGGATATTTCCACATTCTACTGCATAGAACCCCATTACCTCTCCGAAATTC
>JALEKG010000006.1 GCA_022769185.1 Dorea sp.
GCTTTATTAGCTATACCTGTTTATCAGCTATTCGGTACATGATACTACGATATCCATCACTCCCGGCTCTGTTTTTGAGGTAAATAAAAATCGTCAAAGCCAGTAAAATCAATAGATTTAGGCTTGACAGAATAGGAAGGAAAAATGATGCCAAGAAATCAATTTCAAAGGATGGTCTTTGCCTTCCTGACTGTATTAGTGACCGTACATGCTTATGTTTTTTACAGCTTGTATGTAGTAAATGGAAATACCCTGATGAATCTGACAGGTGAAGATTCTGTCATTCACGCAATCAATGCTCAGGGGGGAGTCTATATGTTTGGACGAATGCTTCCAATCTGGGCGGTAATTCTGATTGAGTTTTGTTTTGCCTATTTTTTAGAGTGTGTGATGGGAAGTCCATGTTCCTTTCAACTTGCAAGCAGAGTATTCGATCCCAGAAGGAATCATCCAATGATATTTGAGAGTGCAATTATCTGTGCTACGGTAGGATTGATGTGTCCCGCTATGAGTTTTCTTGCAGCATGGTTTTACTATCCATATTATCAGGGATTCTGTATCTGGACATTGCTCGCAAACTGGCTGAAACTGGTGTGCCTTAATTTCCCTTTTGCGTTCTTTACACAATTATTCTTTATACAGCCTTTTATCAGAACGTTGTTTAAACTGATTTTCAGAAGAGATCTTGCCAAACGGGCTCATCTGGAGCAGGAGATGGAGAAGAACCAGAAACGTGTGAAGGATGAAATTGATGCAATTGACAGCATTATGAAACGGGTAGATGAAATCAAAGCGGAGCTTGAGGAAGAAAAGAAAAACCTATTAAATTAAGGACATAAAATGTAACTGTCTCATTGCATGGCAGAGATTTTTACGATAAGCTATGCATAGGAGGTGTTATGTATGGCAAACGAGGATAAGAAGGATTTTAATGCGATGTTGCATGACAGCAAAGATATGCCGAAGATGCAGACGATTACAGATCAGAAGAGCATAGAAAAATATGGCGGAGATCAGATGTATTTCGCTCCACCGATTGCGTACGATGAAGTGATGAAACGGGTTCCTTATGGAAAAGTGCTTACGGTTGGAGCAATTCGGGAGTATTTTGCGAGAAAAAGCGGAGCGGATTTTACTGAACCGATTACGGCGGGTATTTTTGTATCGATTGCAGCCTAGGCGAGTTATCAGCGCACCTTCGATGAGACACCCTATTGGAGAACCTTGAAAGCAAACGGAGAATTGAATCCCAAGTATCCGGGAGGCGTGGAAGCACAAAAAGAAAAGCTAGAGCAGGAAGGACATACTGTGATCTCAAAAGGAAAAACCAATATCCGATACTATGTGAAAGATTATGAACAGCATCTGTACACGATTGAGGATTAGGGAGACCAGGTATTTTGAAAGTAGCAATCATAGGTTACAGTGGATCTGGAAAATCAACTTTAGCCAGAAAATTTGGACAATTTTATCATGCGGAAGTCCTTCATCTAGATCAGGTTCATCATATGCCGGGATGGAAAGAACGTGATTATGAAAGTGCAAGGAAGATTGTCAGTGATTTTTTAGATGAACATTCTTCCTGGGTGATAGATGGAAATTATGGGAAGCTTTTATTTGAACGGAGAATGGAAGAAGCAGATATTATCATTATGCTGTTGTTTAACCGTTTCAGTTCTCTCTTACGGGCATGGAAAAGATATCGCACCTATAAAGGAAAGAGCAGGCCGGATATGGCAGAAGGATGTCCAGAGAAAATGGATGCGGAATTTATAAAGTGGATTTTATTTGACGGAAGAACAAAATCTACAAGAGATCATTACAGAAAAATAAAACTGCAGTTCCCGGATAAGGTAATTATATTGAAAAATCAGAGACAGATAGATGCATTTAATGATCGGAAAGGGCTGGTATGAGAAGAAAAAACGTTGTAACATTTGGACTAGTGTTCCTGATAGTTTTGGGATTGGGTTTTTATTTTTTATTTCCAATGAAATTAGGAGAGTATTTAGATAAAGCGGATATGATTTACATAAGCATTCACCAGCCCATATTAGAAGACGGGCAGGCAGACATCCAGTTGCAAAAATATGAATTAGAAAAGAATACAGCAGAGTATGCAGAATTTCTAAATCTAATTCAAAAAAAATCGTATCGCAGGGTATGGTCATCTGTGATACAAAGTACACTGGAAAATGGTGATGTGTATATCTTAGTCAATACGGAAAATGCAGATCTCATAATATCTGATACAGGTGAAATATTAATTGACGGGCATAAATATGTCCTTTGGGACAAAACAGATAATTTATCTCAGAAGATAATAGATTTATTGGAATGATCATCTTGACTCTCACATAATGGTATATCTTACTATCGGTTTTCGTTATTATAGTGAGAGTCAGCTCCCTGTCGTAGGGCGATTACAGCGCTGAGGGATATGGGGGGGCTCTCGTTCGGATGATTCGTGCTATTGCCCCTTTTCCGTTTCTGCTCTTTTTTTGAGTATGTATGGAAGGGAAGTCTGGCAGATAAAGAGCGTATCTTGTACGAAGGTTTCTTTGTCAAATTCCGAATCTGTATTTTGGATACAATCAAGCATACTGCCAGCCAGTGCTTCGGTATAGAACGCAGCAAAACGATTTTTAAATTCATCGTTTACAGTAATCTTCATCTGGCGAACACCACTTTCAATGACGTTTTGCATGACTCCGATGAAATCGGAGTAAAAGAAACGCTTGGCTTCTTCGCGCCCCAGTGAATCATAGGTGCAGTTGAGAATATGGCGGTTGGCTTCTACGTAATCAGCAACAAAATGGATTGCTTCGTCCGCGTCTACCAGTAAATCGATTTTTTTTACGACTTCGATGGCCTCCTGCTCGAACATCCATTTTAGCAGATCATAAATGTCAGAAAAATGGTAATAAAATGTATTTCGGTTAATATTGCAATCTTTGATCAGCTCGCTAACCGTCACTTTAGAAAGAGGTTTCTTTTCCATTGCCTTTTTCAGAGATGCAGCGAGATTCTTTTTTGTCTGTAGAGATATTTCTTCATTTTTCATAATCAAGCCTCACTTATTGGTAAATTCGCAATTTATTATACAGTTGTCTGGTAAAATTATCAAGAATTTATTGGTCAATGTGGTGTTGTTTGTCTGATAAAAGACAAATAGTGCTACATTGACTGTTTTATTTTAAATAGTGAACGGGTAAAGTGAGAAAGGATATGGTGGAAGTGCAGTAAAGAGGGGGAAATGAGATGCCGGAATACAGATATGACATAATGTTGGAGACCCAGCTTGGAGACAAAAGCGGGAAGCTGATGTTTCAGATTGATGGAAATTCCATTGAAGGAGTTTGTACAGTTCTTGGCTTTTCGGTGCCGTGCAGAGGAATGATTGATCAAAAAGGAAATTGTACTTTGACAGGACAGATTAAGACTTTTATGACGACCTATGAATATATAGGGGCAGGTTATGTAGACCATGACAGAGTTGATCTGGTACTGAATAGTGGAAAAAAACGATTTTATTTGACTGGTACAGCATTTCAGAAAAAATAATGGATTAGAGGAGAAGATTTATGAAAAAATTTTACACTAAGGTCGTAAATAATCCCAAAAAGATCATGGTTTTCTTCCTTGCATTTGCAATTGCAGGTGTGATCATGAAGGGATTCGTCAAGGTAAATTACGACATGAAAGATTATCTTCCGGAGGACAGTAAATCTACAGTCTCTTTAAAAATTATGGAAGAAGAATTTGAAGGTGGAATTCCCAATGCCCGTGTCATGATCAGAGATGTGACAATTCCGGAAGCTTTGGAATATAAAGAGAAGCTGAAAGAATGTGAGGGAGTAACGGATGTTACGTGGCTGGATGATGCAGTCAATATTTACCAGCCTTTGGAGAACTGTGACAGCGAAGAAGTAGAAGTTTATTACAAAGATCATGCTGCGCTATTTACTGTTACGATAGAAGCTGAAAAAAGGATTGAAGCGGTAAATGCGATAAGGACCGTGATTGGTGATGATAATGCCATGACCGGGGACGCAGTTTCCAGTGCAGTAGCCACTACCAGTACCGAAAAAGAAGTAAAAGTGATTTCCATATTTGCAGTACTGATTGTTCTGTTAGTATTGTGTATTACAACATCTTCCTGGGTAGAACCTTTGGTCGTTCTGGCAGGTTTGGGTATTGCGATTATGATTAATAGTGGAACGAATCTGATATTCGGAGAGATTTCCTTTGTGACCAATGCAGCTGGCTCGATCCTGCAGCTTGCAGTATCTCTGGATTATTCCATTTTCCTGATCCACAGATATGAAGAATGTCTGTTGGAAAACTCGAATCGAAAGGAAGCAATGGTAGAAGCGCTTTGTAAATCAACGTCCTCAATTCTGTCAAGTGGACTGACAACTGTGATCGGATTTCTGGCGCTGCTATTCATGCGTTTTCAGATTGGACCGGACCTGGGGATGGCATTGGCGAAGGGTGTTGTGATTAGCCTGATTACAGTATTTATCTTTATGCCTGCCTTAATCCTTAAGACATATCCAATGATCCAGAAGACACATCACCGGAGATTTCTGCCGGAATTTAAACGGCTTGGGACGTTTGTGCGTTATATCAGAGTTCCGGTAGTCATTCTTTTTCTGATCATTATGATACCGGCATTCCTGGCATCTAACAATAATTCTTATTATTATGGATCTGCCCATATTTTTGGAATGGATACACAATATGGGAAAGATACTGCTGCGATAGAAGATGTTTTTGGGAAAAGTAATACTTATGCGATTATGATCCCGACGGGGGATCCGGAGGTTGAGAAGCAGCTTACGGAGGAATTGAAGGAGATACCGGAAGTAAAGAGTATTGTTTCCTATGCGAATACAGTGGGGCTGGAGATTCCGCAGGAATATCTGGATGAGGAAATATTGTCGAAATTAGTCTCTGACAAATATAGCCGGATGATTCTTAGTATGGAAACGGATTACGAAGGAGAATCTACCTTTGCACTCGTGGAAAAGATCAGGGATATTCTGAATCATTACTATCCGGAGAAATCCTATCTGGCGGGAGAAGGCGTCAGTACTTATGATCTAATGGATACGATCACTGCAGATACGATCAAGGTAAATCTGATCGCGATCGCTGCGGTATTTCTCGTATTGCTGCTGTCTATGAAATCACTGATCCTTCCGGTCATTCTGGTACTTACCATAGAAACAGCGATCTGGATCAATATGGCAATTCCTTATTTCTGGGATTCAAAAGTATTTTATATTGCATATCTGATCATCAGTTCGATACAGCTTGGTGCTACCGTAGATTATGCGATTCTATTGACAGACCGGTATCTGGAGATGAGACAGACTATGGTAAAGAAAGAAGCAATTTCAAAAGTTATACCGGCAGTAATCGTATCTCTGCTTACTACGGGAATTGCGATGACTGTTATAGGATTTATTCTGGCAGATGTTTCCAGTCATGGTATTTTGTCACAGCTTGGAAGATATCTGGGAAGAGGTTCCTTATTATCTCTGGCATGTGTAATTTTTGTCCTGCCGGGACTATTGTATATTTTTGATGGACTGATCCAGAAAACAACGAAAGGGGTAACATTTTATCATCCAGGAAAGGAGCAATCGAAACATGAAAAACAGTAAAAAAGTAACAGCGGTACTTCTTGCAGGAACAATGTCATTTACTCTGGTGATTCCTGCGTTTGCGGCAGATGTTCCGAGCGAAAAAGAGGAAGTCGTGTATATTAATCTTGATGCAGAAGGTGAAATCAAAGATCTGAATGTAGTTAATATTTTTGGAAAGGGAGAAATCGTTGATTACGGAGCTTATGACTCTGTGGAGATGATGAATACCAGTGATGAGATTACACAAAAAGGTGATAAGATCTCTTTTTCTACCGATACTGACAGAGTTTATTATAAAGGGAAAATGAGTAATAAGGAGATTCCGTGGAATATTTCCATTCGTTATTATCTGGACGGGAAAGAATACTCTGCAGAAGAAGTGGCAGGAAAAAGTGGAAAGCTTGAGATGCATCTGAAGATTACAGAGAATGAAGAGTGCGAGGGAGAATTTTATGAAAATTATGCTCTTCAGGCATCCTTCACTCTGGATACCGAGAAATGCACAAATATTGTTGCTGAAAATGCGACACTTGCCAATGTGGGAAAGGAAAAACAGGTATCCTATACGATGCTTCCGGGGAAAGGAATCGATACGACGGTGACTGCTGATGTAAAAGACTTTGAAATGAGTGCAGTATCGATTAATGGAATTCCGCTGTCTCTGAATGTGGAAGTAGATGATGAAGAGCTGGTAGAGCAGGTAACAGAACTTCTGGATGCAATTGAACAGATTGATGATGGAACCGGTGAATTGCAAAATGGTGTAACAAAACTTCAGGATGGTGCACAGGGAGAACTGAAAAATGGAGTAAATGCACTGCAAAATGGAGCAGTTCAGCTGCAGAATGGAGCTGGAGAATTGAAGAGCGGAGGAAGCAGTTTAAGTAGTGGTGCAGGAGAACTAAAAACAGGCGCCGCCTCTTTAAATGCAGGAGTCCTTTCCCTGAATTCTGGCATTACAGAAATCCAAAAAGGGCTGAATCAGTTAAATGAAAAGTCTCCGGAATTGAAAGAAGGCTCCAGCCAGATTTATCAGGCGCTCTGTCAGATTCAGGATGCACTGGATGGAGTGTCTTCCTCTGCGGATCAGCTGGATGAACTGGTGTCAGCTTCTTCCCGGATCCAAAGAGGAATGGATGAACTGGTAAATGGTGCATCAGAGATAGAACAAAATACCAGCTTTGAGGCCTATAAGGCAGCTATGGCTGAAAATGGACTGGATATTGAGAAACTTAGAGAGGGAAATACGGCTGCATATCAGCAGTTGGATGAAGTCATCCGTTCTTTGAATGAGATGATAGGAACAGCAGAAAAGCTTCCGGGGATTGATGTCACGGAATTAAAAGCGAAGGTGGCACAGCTTGAGCAGATCCGGGATCTGTTCTATGGAAATAATGCAAGTATCGAAGGAACGGAAAAATATCTGACGGCTCTGAATTCCAATATGGATTCACTGATGGCTGGCGCGGTACAGTTAAGAGACAGTTATGCAGAATTTAATACAGCGATAGAACAGCTTGCCGATACATTATCTGGTATGATGTATCAGATGTCAGAATTGGCGGAGGCAGTCGATACCCTTGTGGAAGAGTATCAGAAGCTGGATAATGGTATCAATGAATATACCAATGATGTGGCAGAAATCGTAGCTGGATATTTCTTACTGTCTCAAGGTTCATCCTCTCTGGCTGCCGGAAGTTCGCAGCTTGTAAATGGAAGTAGTAATCTGTATGACGGAACCACTGAATTACTGTCCGAAATCGTAGAATTTTACAATGCGACAGGCACATTAAAAGATGGAACCGGTCAGCTGGATGAAGGAGTAGCAGAGCTTCTGACGGGTATTGCGGAATTAAATGAAGGGGCAGGGACGCTGAAAGATGGTACGGGAGAACTGCGGGAAAAGACATCTGGAATGGATACGCAGATTACAGATAAAATTGATGAAATGCTAGACAGTATTACCGGTGGAGATTCAGAAACTGTATCCTTTGTATCAGAGAAAAATACGAATGTTGATTCTGTACAGTTCGTTATTAAGACGGATGGAATTGAGGTAGAGGATACTGGTGAAGTAGAAGAAGCAGAAAAAACACCTATGACCATCTGGGAGAAGATTCTCCATTTATTTGGAATGGATTAAGTATAGCAAGAGAAGTCGAGAAATCCTTTTTGAAAAACAGTACAATATCTTTACAGATCAGCACTGAACAGATACAGTAAAAGGTAGATAGACACAGTGCAGATCTGTAAAAACGAGGTGGTGGAAAGTATGAAGGAACAGATATTAGCCGTTCAGCGGATGCAGGATTATATCGAGGAGAATCTGGAGAAGGAGATTACGTTATCTGATCTTGCTAAAGTATCACTTTTTTCTCCGTGGTATTCTTACCGTCTGTTCCGGCAGTATGTGGAACTCTCGCCTGCGGAGTATATCCGCCGGCTCAGGCTGTCACGTTCGGCGATGCGTCTGAAAGAAGAAAAATGCCGGGTGGTGGATGCGGCGTTTGACCTTGGGTTCGGCAGTGTGGACGGTTATCAGCGTGCATTTTTTAAAGAGTTTGGCTGTAATCCTGGCGAGTATTCTAAAGAGCCTGTTCCAATCACACTTTTTGTACCTTATGGAGTGAAATTCAGAGAGATGAGAAAGGATGAAATCGACATGAAAAATTTACAGAGTATCTTTATTCAGGTAATTCAAAAGCCAGAGCGTCTGTGTCTGATTAAAAGAGGAATCAGTGCAGAGGAGTATTTCAAATACTGCGAAGAAGTGGGGTGTGATGTGTGGGGACTGCTCATGAGCATGGATTCACTGTGCGGAGAACCAGTATGCCTGTGGCTGCCGGAACAATATAAGGAGCCCGGTACATCTACCTATGTGCAGGGAGTAGAGACAACAACGGATTATAAAGGAATAGTTCCGGACGGTTTTGATGTAATCCGTCTTCCAGAAGCTGAATATCTGGTTTTCCAGAGCGAACCATTCCGTGAGGAGGACTATGGAGAAGTGATTCTTGCAGTAGAGCACGCTATGGATCAGTATGAGCCGTCTGTGATTGGTTACGAATGGGATGATTCGAATCCGCGGATCCAGCTGGAGCCGCGTGGAGAACGCGGCTACATCGAGATGCGTGCGGTGAAAAAGAGAACTATATCATAGTGTATCTCTTTTCAAAGTATGTCCTTCCGTGGTTTCTCTGCGGATGAGGATCGGAGTTATCGTCTTATGCACAGGCTTGTCAGAGATGACAGGCCTGCGCTTTTTTCGTTCATTCATTTGGTCTACAAGGAGACTTACTGCTTCATTTGCAATGACATCAATCTGCTGTCCAATAGTACTGATTGGAATGATTGCTTCTCTGGAAATCGGAGAATTATCGAACCCGATGATCAGGTAGTCATCCGGCAGGGTTCCGTGTTTTCGAATAATGATATTCAACAGAACGTTCGCAAGAGTATCATTGGATATGAAGATCCCTTTTTTCAGACCATGGTATCTCTGGTCAAGTTCATCTACAATCGGAACTAGCATTTTGTAGGTACTTTCGTAGCTATGTCCCATTTCACGAATATATATATCGTGTCTCAGTTGTTTCTCTTCACACAGGTCATTAAATCCCTGGATACGTCCATAGGACGGAATATGCTTTGGTGTTGGTGAGTTAATGTGGATCAGAATGTCACAATTATGTCGGGCAAGAAGGCTGGTTGCCTGAAAGCCTCCCATATAATTATCTGTATTTACACTGGAAACATACTGGTCCTCACGTTCAATCGTAACGACCGGAATCTGTAGACTGGCTAATTCTTTTGAAGGAATGGTGTGGCTTAAAATGATCAGTCCCTCTATCTTATAGGCCATCAGCTCCTGAATATACTGGCGTTCAACTTCTTCCTTTTCATTACCGATGAATACCAGGAACTTGTAGCCGAATTTCTCATAAGAAGAAAGAATCTGATTCAGCATTTCTGAATAATAGTGATAGTACAAGTCCGGTACGATCACACCAATGAATTCGGTCTTTCCGTTGGCCAGAATCCGGGCTACTTTGTTTTCCTTATAATTTAATTTCTCCAGTGCATCAGAAATAATCTGCTGATTTTCCAGAGTGAGCGAATCCGGGTTGTTAAAATAACGGGAAATCGTTGTCTTGGAAAAATGAGTATATTCTGCAATGTCACTAAATGTTACGTTCTGTTTCTTTCCCATAATTGACTCCTGCTAATTTCATTTGAACATCAAATAATTCTTTGAATCCAGTATAGCAGAATTGTGTGTGTTGGACAAGAATAATCGGTTAAGTAACCGATTACTTTACCGGTTACATAAAGAGAAACAAGAAATTAAAAACAGGAGGCAAAAGTTATGAAAAGGAATGTAGTGACAAGGATCATTGCTGCGAGTCTTTCCGTTGTGATGGTGGCAACGATGCTTACAGGATGCAGATTCGGATTTGCAAGTGATCCGGATGACCCGAATGAAACAGAAGAAGAGATTCCGATCGATACTTCCGTGGATACATTTCAATATGATTCATCCTTGGAAGGGACCGAAATTACACTGTTGAATTCCAAAGCAGAGATTTAGGTTGCACTGGAAAAGATGTCTGAGATATTTGAAGAAAAGTCCGGAGTGCATGTGGAGGTCATGCCGATTACAGATGGAGATTCCCCTTATACCAAAGTAGTAAGTCTCTATAATTCAGGAACTCCACCAACATTGTCTATTCTGGATACGACAGATGTTATTGCACTGGCAGAGGAAAAGGCTGCAGATCTGAGTGAGGAAGCATGGACGGCAGAGGCAGAAGGATACCTGACAAAGATTAATGGAAAAGTATACAGTTTCCCGCTTTGTATTGAAGGAAGAGGGCTGATCTACAATAAGAAAGTGATCGAAGACTTAAAAGACGGGAAAATGAATCTGGATACTTATGACCGTATGGATCAGTTCCTGGATATGTTTGATGTTTTGAAAAAGTATAATGTGGCAAAAGGTGATCCGCTTGGAGCAGATTATGACGAAATGGCAATTGATCTGGTGGACGGAAAGACAGCCTTCTGGTTCAATGGAAACTGGGCATGGCCGAATCTGGAGGAAGCAGGGGCAGAAGAGGATGATGAGTATGGTTTTCTTCCTTACTTTATGAATAATGATCCAGATGATTTTTGTGAATAACCAGATCCAGGGATCTCCTTCCAAACAGGTAATGATCGACGGAGAGGTAGTATCAGACAAAGAACGTGCAGCAGCGAAGGAATTCTTGAACTGGATTGTGTACAGCGAGATTGGACAGCAGATGCTGGTGAAAACATGTAATTTGATTCCTCCGTTTCAGAATAATCCGTACGAACCGGCAGATCCTCTGAGCCGTGATATCTATGAGAGAGTGCAGTCAGGAGAAGCATTTAATGCATCTGCGATCGTACCGAACGACCACTGGTCTGTTCTTGGAGCTGCTATGCAGAAATATCTTGCGAGCAGATGTGACAGAGAAGAATTAAAGGAAACGATCCAGAAATACTGGGATGAGCAGGAATAGGAAAGGAGTGGAATTATGAAATCAAACAGTAAAGGAAAGGACTTTTGCATATTTGCGTTACCAGGTATGTTTTGCTTTTTCGCAGTGGTGATTGTTCCGTTTATTTATGGTGTGTATCTGACTATGACGGACTGGAATGGAGTGTCAAAAGTAAAGAATTTTGTGGGACTTAAGAATTTTGCGGGTGTAATGAAGGACGGACAGTTCTGGACTTCCCTGCTCCTTACATTTAAGTATGTGATTCTTGTGGTCGTGCTGGTAAATGTGCTTGCATTTGGAATTGCTTACCTGTTAACAAGAGGAATCAAAGGACAGAACTTTTTCCGCGCAGGATTCTTTACTCCGAACCTGATCGGCGGAATCGTTCTCGGCTATATCTGGCAATTTGTATTTTCCAGAGTCTTTGTAAAAATAGGAGAGACGACCGGGTGGAAGCTCTTTGAAGTATCCTGGCTTTCCGATCCGACGAAAGCATTTGCGGCATTGGTGCTGGTGTCTGTATGGCAGCTTTCCGGATATATGATTCTGATTTATGTTGCAGGATTTATGGGACTGAGTGAAGATGTGATGGAAGCGGCATCCATTGATGGCGCGACCGGATTTACGAAGTTGAAAAAAATTATTATGCCACTGATGATGTCTTCGATCACAATTTGTTTATTCCTGACTTTGTCACGTGCTTTCATGGTTTATGATTTGAACCTGTCTTTGACAGCGGGAGCACCATATGGAACAACAGAGATGGCAGCAATGCATGTATATGAAAAAGCATTTACATCCAGACAATTTGGTGTGGGTCAGGCAGAAGCTCTGATTCTGTTCATCATTGTAGCGGTGATCAGTGGAATTCAGGTATATCTGACAAAGAAACAGGAGGTGGAAGCATAATGAAACAGACAACAATCGGAGGAAATAAAAGAAAAGCAGCGAATTTTCTGGCAAAGCTGGGATTGATCATCATCTTTATCGCTTATATGTTTCCCTTTTTAATGGTAGTCATTAATTCTCTGAAACAGAAGAGGGATATTATTAAGAGCCCATTTTCATGGCTGTTTACAGTAAAAGGATTGTCATTTGATAACTTTGTAAAAGCATTTACACAGATGGATTTTCTGAATGCGTTCAAGAATTCACTGATTGTAACAGCCTCCTCGACGATCCTGGTAACATTACTTGCAGCACTTCTGGCTTATTATATCGTCAGAAATAATAATATGATCTCCAAGATCACATTTGCTTTGATGGTAGCTTCCATGATCATTCCGTTTCAGGCAATCATGATCCCTCTGGTAAGTATTTACGGTGGGATGTTGAATGTGTTAAATCATCGGATCACACTGATTTTCATGCACACTGGATTTTCCATGGCAATGTCCGTATTTATGTTCCACGGATTTATCAAGGGAAATATCCCTCTTGCGCTGGAAGAAGCAGCTTACATAGATGGATGTACCAGATCACAGACTTTCTTTAAGATAGTACTGCCACTGTTGAAACCGATTATTTCTACCATGGTCATTTTAAATTCCATGGCATTCTGGAACGATTTCCTGCTGCCGTCTTTGGTTCTGACGGATAAGAAGCTTTTAACACTGCCGCTTTCTACTTATAGTTTCTATGGAACATATTCGGCTGATTATGGTACCATTATGGCAGGACTTCTGCTCTGCGTTGCTCCGATCCTGATCCTGTATATCGTACTTCAGAAGCAGATCATCGGCGGTGTAGTTGCAGGCGCTGTAAAATAAAATGGCAAGAGGACTGGCTGAAATTATGAAGAAAAATGAATTGCATTTAAGAGCTCCGAAAAACTGGATCAATGATCCGAATGGATTTATCTACTACAAAGGAAAATATCATTTGTTCTATCAGCACTTTCCGTATGCTCCAGTGTGGGGAACCATGCACTGGGGGCATGCGGTAAGTGAAGACCTGATTCACTGGGAACATCAGGATATTGCGCTGTATCCGACCAAAGCATATGATCAGAACGGGGTTTTTTCCGGAAGTGCGCTGGAAATAGACGGAAAGATGTGCCTCTATTATTCAGCAGTAAAATATCTGGAATCGGACAGTGAAAATATTCATATGGCAAAGAATGATCGTTATGAGACCAGTCAGGCGATGATGATTTCTGAGGATGGGATCCATTTTGATAACTGGAGCGGGAAAAAGCAGATTATCCCTGTAAGCCGGGATGATGAGAAGGCTCATCCGACACATACCAGAGATCCAAAGGTGTGGAAAGAGGAAGATACTTATTATATGGTACTCGGAAGTACTTATAAAGAGGAAACGGGAAGAGCGGTCTTTTATACAAGCCGGGATGGATTAAACTGGGAGTATAAAAATCAGGTCTGTGATGAAAGATTTGGAAGAATTCTGGAATGTCCGGACATTTTTAAAGTAGATGGAAAATATGTGTTTGAAGGTTCTGCTATGTATATTGCAGATGCGTCCTGCGGTTACGAAAATCATGCGGTCTGTGCACTGGCGGAATTTGATCCGAAGCAGTGTCGGCTGTCATTGACAGGAGAGCTGCAGTATGTGGATTATGGGCTTGATCTCTATGCACCGCAGACGAATCTGGATCAGGGCGGAAGGAGAGTCATGATTGCATGGATGCGTATGCCGAAAGCCGTTGCAGAAGAAGATGGCAGTGAGTGGAACGGGCTCATGTGCCAGCCACGGGTGATAGAGGTTGAGGAGGGACATATCTGTTACAGAGTGCATCCGGAGGTAAGAAAGTACTTTGATACAGAGGTTCCAAACCTGGGAGAACTGGATTTTTCGCAGCCCTTCTGTTTGAATGTAGAATTGGAAGAAGGCGAAGAATTGGATATTGGAGGATATCGGATCCGACGGGAAAATGGATGTGTATTGGCAGATCGGAGTGAGGTATTTTATGGTATCAAGGAATATGCTCTTACGGGAAAGAGTCCGGAAATCTTCGGCCGGTGTAAGCTGGAGATCTTTGTGGACCGAAATCTGATAGAAACCTATATTAATGATGGATCATATGTGATTAGCCATATCGTATATGAATTGGGAAAGAAAGTAGAAAACAGTAAGTGTCGAAAACCAGTGCTCTGTTTCAGACATGATCCTGAGAGATAAAAGGAAATATGAAACAGCATAGATAATAAATGGAATAGTAATAGAGAAAAATGATGGAAAGTAAAGATTATAAACGAAGAATGCAGAGCCATGGGCAGGAATTATATGAAAAGTATATGTCATTGTATCATGATGACCGCAGTTATGAAGAATTATATCTATCCATGGAGCAGTTTTATCAAAATAGATCCGAAGAATTAAAAGAACTGGATTTAAAAAGAGAGCAGAATCCAGACTGGTTTCGGGATAGAAATATGTTGGGAATGACTATGTACCCCCAGTTATTTGCCGGCAATCTGAAGGGCTTGATTGATAAGCTGGATTATCTGTCAGAGCAGAACATTACATATTTGCATCTGATGCCTCTTTTAAAGATGCCACATCCATACAATGATGGTGGATATGCAGTGGAAGATTTCCGGACAGTTGATTCGGAGATCGGGACAAATGAAGATCTGGAGGAACTGACAAAAGCATTGCGAGAACGAGGAATCAGCCTGTGTCTGGATTTTGTGATGAACCACACGGCAGATACTCATGAATGGGCAATGCGGGCAAAAGCAGGAGAATGGGAATATATCAGCAGATATCAGACTTATGAAACCTATGATATTCCGTCCCGCTTCGAACAGACGATGCCTCAGGTATTTCCAACTACGGCACCGGGGAACTTTACCTGGTGTGAGGAGATGCGAAGGTTCGTACTGACCACATTTTATCCATACCAGTGGGATCTCAATTATCATAATCCTAAAGTCTTTCATGAAATGGTGGGAAATATTTTGTTTCTGGCAAATCTGGGCGTGGAAATCTTTCGAATTGATGCGGTCCCTTACATCTGGAAAGAACTTGGAACCAATTGCAGGAATCTTCCACAGGTACATACGATTGTCCGTATGATCCGTATGATTCTGGAAATTGTATGTCCGGGAGTGATTTTAAAAGGCGAAGTTGTGATGGCACCGAAAGAGCTTCCGGTGTATTTCGGAACTCAGAAGGCTCCGGAATGTCATATGCTGTATGGAGTATCCAGTATGGTGAACCTGTGGGCTGCACTTGCCACGCGGGATACCAGACTTTTGAAACATCAGATGGATGTGATCCACAGCCTTCCGGATAACTGCTATTTTGTCAATTATCTGCGTTGCCATGACGATATTGGCTGGGGGCTGGATGAAGAACAGGAAAGAAAGCTTCAGATTGATCCACTGAAACACAAAGAATATCTTTATCGTTTTTTTGAAGGCACATTTCCTGAAAGCTTTGCAAGAGGTGAGTTGTATAATTATGACCCCGCCAGCAGAGATGCCAGAAGCTGTGGGACAACTGCCAGCCTTTGCGGGATCGAAAAAGGTGGTTTTGAGGATGATGCCAGACAGGTAGAGAAGGGAATTCAGAGAGTATTAATGATGCATGCGGTCTGCATGAGCCTGAAAGGCTTTATGATGCTTTCCTCCGGAGATGAAATCGGTCAAGTCAATGATTACCGGTATAAGAACAATCCAGATCTTGCGGAAGACAGCCGTTATCTGCACAGAAGTTCCTTTAGCTGGGAGAATGCAAAGCTCCGAAAGAAAAAAGGGACTGTTCAGAATGAAATTTGGAAAGGGCTTAAGAAGATAGAGCAGATCCGCCGGAAACATCCATGCTTTCGAAAGGAAGCCAGTGTGACAACCTGGGATACCTGCCAGAAGTCAGTGTTTGCAATTCGCAGAACACTTGCTGAAAAAGAATTGGTCTGTGTTGCAAATTTTGCAGAAGAAGGGAAGATGGCCTGCCTGCCAACCTTAAATGCTCAGTATGAGGATCTGTTTTCTGGAGAGATATTGAATCTGCAGTCACTGTGGATGGCTCCGTATCAGTATCGATGGTGTGTCAGAAAGAATTGTTGAAAAGAGGAGAAGATAGCATGAAGAAATTCGATGTTACTGCACTGGGAGAATTGTTGATTGATTTCACAGAAAGCGGGCAAAGTAATCAGGGAAATCCTTTATTTGAGGCAAATCCCGGAGGCGCTCCCTGTAACGTGCTTGCAATGCTTTCAAATCTGGGGCACAAGACTGCATTTATCGGGAAAGTAGGAAATGATTTTTTTGGTGAACAGTTAAAAAATGCAATAATGGAGACTGGAATAGACGCATCTTGCCTGTGTATGGATGAAAAAGTACATACAACGCTTGCGTTGGTACATACAGGAGCAGATGGAGACAGAGATTTTTCTTTCTATCGGAATCCGGGCGCAGATATGATGCTGACAGAAGAAGAGGTGCTGGAAGAAGTAATCAAGACCTCGAAGGTCTTCCATTTTGGGACCCTTTCTATGACCCATGAAAGGGTAAGACGGGCAACCAAAAAAGCCGTTCGGGCAGCGGAAGAAGCAGGAACTTTGATTTCTTTTGATCCGAATCTGCGTCCACCGCTCTGGGAGAGTCTGGATGTGGCAAAGGAACAGGTCTTATATGGACTGGAACATTGCCATATCCTAAAAATATCAGATAATGAGATCCAGTGGCTGACAAATAAATCTGATTATACAGAAGGCGTGGAATGGATTCGTGAAAGATATCAGATCCCACTTATCCTGGTATCAATGGGAAAAGAAGGAAGCAGAGCATATTATGGTGAAAAAATGGTAGAAGCAGCTCCCTTCTTACAGAAAAAAACTGTGGAAACTACGGGAGCGGGAGATACCTTTTGCGGTTGTATACTTCATTATATCTGTGAATATGGACTTGAACATCTAACAAAAGATAACCTGAAAGAAATGTTGACATTTGCAAATGCCGCAGCTTCTATTGTTACGACCAGAAAAGGAGCTTTGAAGGTGATGCCGGAAAGAGAAGAAGTAGAACGGATGATGCTATAAAATGATAATAAATAATTATGAAAGTAAGAAGGGAATCGGAATGAACCGGTTCCCTTTTTCAAGAGAATAATTTGGCAGTTCAAAAAGCCGTAGATTCATGGTAAAATAATTTACAGTATTTTTATAAAAAGTTTGTAATATGATAAATTCTGATAATGATTGAAAGGAATGAACAGATGGAAGAATTATACAGATTGATTGAAGAAAAAATAAGAAATTCAGGGTATCCCGGAGAGATTGACGGAAAAGAATTTTACAACGAAGTTAGTGATGAGGCAGATGAGCAGGAAGAGGGAACTTATATATTCATGATAAAGAAAAGTGATACTTTATTTTATCAGGGATGTATGGAGATTATGAAGAATCAGTTTGATCTGCATTATGTGGATATTCATGATGGAGAGACTGTATATCATGTGGATTTTGATTCTTAAGTGGGGATGGAGAAAACTAGTTCAACAGGGTGATATCCATTGATCCTTTCGGTGGACATTTTATAGAGATTACCACAAAAAGGCACGTTTTGACAAAAATCAAGAATGCGTTCAAAATCTTCGTCCAGGAATCTTAATGCAAGTCCGCAGCCACTGCTGATTTCTCTGGGAACCGGCATAATGGTTGCCTTGATTTTGTTGATTGCATATTTTTCTGCCTGCATGGCATCAGTTGTTGTAGCAAAGGCCAAAATGTAATAATATTGTGGGTGTTTCATGATTAACTCCTTGATCAATGATTAAACTGCTACTTTCCGCTGTATTCTAGCAGAAGGAAACTGAATTGTCAAATTAATACATAGAAAATATCTATAAGTAGAGATGTATATAAAAATTAATGATTGGAAATATAGGGAACATTAGACTATAATATACTCAAACGATAATATTGCTTGTGGTGAGATCTCCACCACGTTCCCTTCTAAAAAGCCTTTCATATAATAATGGAGGCTTTTTTACTTTGTATAAATGAAAAGGATAATAAATGATATATGAAATATGAAAATATTCAAAAAGGAATATTCCTGGAAAGAACGAATCGATTTATTGCTTATGCGGAGATTGAAGGCAGAAAAGAGACAGTACATGTAAAAAATACAGGGAGATGTGAGGAGCTTTTGATTCCAGGAACGAATGTTTATCTTCAGAAAGCAGATGATCCAAAAAGGAAGACAAAGTGGGATCTGATTGCAGTGGATAAAAAGATGATGCCTGCTTTGGAAGGAAAGAGTGATTGCTTTTCAACAAAACTTGTGAATATGGATTCGCAGGTTCCGAATCAATTGGTGAAGGAATGGCTGGAAGAGGGAAATCTGATTGAAGGAATTACCAGAATCCGTCCGGAATGTGCGTATGGAAATTCCAGGATAGACCTGTATGTAGAAGCCGGAGAACGGAAGATATTCATTGAAGTCAAAGGTGTGACACTTGAGGAAGATGGCCGTGTCCGTTTTCCAGATGCACCGAGTGAGCGTGCGATTAAACATGTCAGGGAACTGGAAAAAGCGGTACAGGAAGGGTACGAAGCTTATGTCTTTTTTGTAATCCAGATGAAAGGAGTGCGTTATTTTACACCGAATATGGACACACATCCGGCGTTTGGAGAAGCATTGAAACAGGCGGCTGCAAATGGAGTACATGTAGTTGCCTATGACTGTCAGGTCTCTGAGACGGAGATTCAGATTGCAGATGCAGTTCCAGTCGTATTAGATCATCCTGAACTGTATGAGATGACAGCGCCGGTTGTCAGTTGGTTCAGAAAAAATAAGAGAGATCTTCCATGGAGAAAAAAACCGGATGCATATCGTGTATGGGTATCTGAAATTATGCTCCAACAGACGAGAGTAGAAGCAGTAAAGCCTTATTATGAACGTTTTCTAAAAGAACTGCCTACAGTAAAGGCGCTGGCAGAAGCTGAGGAAGATAATCTACTGAAGTTGTGGGAAGGTCTGGGATATTATAACCGGGTGCGTAACATGCAGCAGGCTGCCAGACAGATCATGACAGATTATCATGGAGAATTTCCTGAAACGTATGAAGAGATTCGTTCGTTAAAAGGGATTGGAAATTATACGGCAGGTGCCATCAGTGCATTTGCATATGGAATTCCCAAACCTGCAGTTGACGGAAATGTTCTGCGTGTAATTTCCAGAGTAACTGGGAGTAGAGAAGATATTATGAAGCAGAGTGCGCGTACTAAGATTGAGACTGAATTAGAGTCGGTCATTCCTGTAGATGCGCCGGGAGATTTTGATCAGGGACTGATTGAATTGGGGGCAATCGTATGTGTCCCAAACGGAGCACCAAAATGTGAAGAATGCCCGGTGGTACATCTGTGTGAAGCGAAAAAACAGGGAATCATAGATGAGATTCCGGTAAAAAGTAAAGGAAAAGCAAGAAAGGTTGAAAAACGTACGGTGTTATTGTTTAAGGATGGAAGGAAAATCGCAATACAGAAACGTCCTGCCAAAGGACTTTTAGCAAGCCTGTATGAGTTTCCGAATCTGGAGGGGGATCTGAGTCTGGAAGAAGTCACTGCATATAGTAAAGAGATCGGTCTGATGCCAGTCCGAATTAAAAAACTGGAAGATGCAAAACATATTTTCAGCCATATTGAATGGCATATGACAGGATATGAAGTCATTGTGGATGAACTGGAAAAGACGAATCGCAAAGGATTTCTTTTCATTCATCCAGATGAAATCCAAAAAGAATATCCGATTCCTTCTGCTTTTGAAAAATATACCCGGTATGCAGGAATTAAAAAAGAAGTATAAAAAATGACCGTTTGAAAATGAAATGAATCATTTCATTTTCAAACGGTCGTTTGTTGTATCTAAGTATTCAAGGTAAACTGCCAATGGCAGGGCATGTGCACTTACAGACGCTCGTGGCTGTCACGCATGTTCTTATATTCAGCAACAGAGCGGTCAAATCCCTCGATGTGTGTATAGAACCATTTGACTACATTTTCCTGAACTTTCTCAACGAAAGCCTGAGAAGGACCTTCTTCTTCAGACAGCATTTCTTCCAGTTCTTTAATGGTCTGTTTGAATGCATCATGCTGGTCTTTGTGTTTGGAAAATCCAGGATAATCGATATCACGCTGAAGCTGTTCTTCTGCTGAGAAATGGAAGTCTGTGTAATCAGACAGATAATCAAGGGTTCTGACAGCAATTGCTTTTTCATTGCTTTGTTCGCAGCTGTCAAGAAGTTTGTTGATTCTGTCGATCAGTTCTTTGTGTTGAGAATCGATCATCTCATTTCCTGTTACAAGGTTTTCACTAAATTCTGCATACATAATGTTTCTCCTCCTTAGATAATGTTAAATTATATTGGTTGATGAGAAAGCTTCGGTGCTTTCCTCTCTTCAGTAACATATACGAAAGGATAGATCATACATGCCATGGCAACTGCAGCAATTACATCTGTCACGGAGTGTTGTTTTAAAAACATGGTTGACAGAATGATTAGAAATGCTAATACGTAGGCACTGCATTGAACCTTTCGATGTTTTCTCAATGCATCACTGTGTGAAATCGCAACACAGACTGCAATAGAGTTAAATACGTGAATGCTTGGAAGTACATTGGTTGGTGTATCAGCCCGGTAGATGAATTTTACAAGATCGACAAAAATATTATCTCTTGCAAAAGTTACAGGCCTTAAATTCAAAGCATTCGGAAATACGGTACATATTATCAGAAACAATGTCATTCCGGTGAACATGAATGCTGACAGCCGGTAAAATCCCCATTTGTCCGTAAAGAAGAAATATCCCATTGTTACTGCTATAAATACAAACCATAAAAGATACGGAATAATAAAGTATTCGATAAATGGAATATGATTGTCAATCGGTGAATGAATTACGTAATAGTGAACACTGCTTCGCTGTTCAAGATATAGGAACCAAGGCATATAAATCAGGATGTACAACAAAACCCATGCGTGACGGTATTTTTTCAGAAATTTCCTTGTTTTTTCAATGGCTTTCATTATAACAACTCCTTTTGTTAGTTCTGCCATATGTCTATTCAAGTTTCATCCCGCATTATAACATGAAAAAAATGAATCAACAACAGAGTTCACTATTTGTTAATAATTTTCTCGTTGTTTTTCGAATATCTGCATGTCATAAAAATTTTGTCCGTCTGCCAGGGCAGCAGGAGTCCGGAGAGTCCATACAGCAACTGGTACATGCAGAATATTTTTCAGAATCCATACTTCTGGAGTCGGAAGGTCTTTTAGTTTATATGAAATAAAGTCCGGGCGTCCTAAAAAATTACCCATCAGATGTTTAACTGTGAACCGGAAAATCCAGGGCTCTTTTAATGGATCAGAAGTCAGATTCGAGGATAATTGCCCCCTTAATATATCAGGAACATTCTTGCGGAACCAGCGAAGTCCCAGTGGATTAAAGGACTGTACCATATAAGGACCCGGATAATTTTTGAGTATCCGGTAAGCTTCTTTGCAGATATTAATAGAAAAAGAAGGCATCTTGAGTTCTATTAAAAGAGGAACCTGACCGTTCACCATAGAAAGCACATCTGAAAAAAGGGGGATTGTTTCATTGGTTCCCTGAAGGCGGCAGTGTGTCAGCTCTTCGGCGGTTAGTTCTTCTATCACATCTTGCCTTCCGCACATACGCTCAAGAGTATCATCGTGAAATACAACCAGCTTTCCGTCTTTACTTAAATGGATATCCAGTTCAATTCCGTATCCACGCAGGACTGCTTCGCGAAAAGAAATCATGGAATTTTCCGGAATTCCTTTAGAAGCACAGTGATAACCTCGATGTGCAAACATTGTGTGGAAAAAAGTATGCATATCTTTTCTTCTGGACAGACGTGGCCAGATAAAAAACAGATATAATGCAAAAATAACAATCAATAGTATCAACCAACGCATGGTAAGAAACCTCCTATGTACTGCATCAGGTAAGACATGACAAATGTTGTCTAAGGTGCAGAAATAATACGCAGTTTTTCCGGCTCCAGACAGGCACTAATTTTTGTCTGACGAAAAACGGGTTCACCGTCAGCATGGACTGGAAGCGCTTTTTCGCAGATAATGTCAATTTTCTTGCACGAAGAAATGTGGATGCCTTTAAAATTTACGTGCCATCCTTTGAATGCGGTTGGAAGAAGAGCCAGAACTTTTAATTTTGGGATATCTGCGATTACAATGATATCCAGACGTCCGTCCGTACAGTCTGCCTTAGGACAGAAATCAAATCCTCCTCCTTCGAATCGAAGATTCATAGCAGCGGTAAAATAGACATTTTTATATTCCGTCTGACGGTTATCATCCAGAGTTACCGTCATTTTTACGGGTTTCATCGTTAACAGTCTGTGAAGAGCAACGCCTGTATAAGTAAGCTTCCCAAGTTTCAGTCTGTTCAGAAATGATTTTAAAGGAGTTACCATAACCTGGTGACATACATCCGCATCAAAGCCGATTCCACTGCTGACTGCAAAACGGCGGGATTTATCCTCGTAATGGAGGACTCCGACATTCATATAAGCATAATGAGAAGGAGTCAGAATATTATTCAAAGCTTGTTCCGGATCCGTGGGAAGTCCAATCCCTCTGGCAAAGTCATTACTGGAACCGAGCGGGATATAGCCAAGAGTTACTTGATCGAGGCGGGTAATGCCGTTAATTACTTCGTTAATCGTACCGTCTCCGCCGAGAACGATGATCGTATGATGCCGAAGATCGGAAGTGAGTTCTCTGGTAAGTGTTGTTGCATGATGCTGATGTTTCGTGAACAGTACCTGGTATTGAACATTTTTTTCTAAAAGAATCGTTTCAATTTCTTTCCAGAGTTTCAGCCCCAGTCCTGACCGGGCGTTTGGATTGGCGATGAACGTGTACATAGATTCATTTCTCCTTAGTAGATAATATATTAATCATGAAAACAATCCATTCAGATAAGTTTCCAATGATCGTTTCATATTTCCCTCAAAGTCGGCATCTCCGCTTTTCAGACACCACTCAAAGACATTACCGATAACAATCATACGAATATCGGTTGTAATTTCATCCAGACTCAAATCCGGATGAATAATTCCTGCATCAATTACTTTTTTTAGATAATTCTGCACTGTGATGATCGGATAAGGGCGTTCCGTACGGATCAGAGGATTCAGAGACTGGTTTTTGGGAGTATAATAGTTTGACATAAATTCTACTCCAAGATCTTCACAGTAGTGTACATAATTCAGGTATACATATATGATAGTATCCTTGGCTTCATCTGCATTTGCAGGAAGGTCCAGAAGGTCCGGGTTGATACTTGGCTGTTCTTCGATATAATAGGAAAGCAGATCATCTTTTGTTTTAAAATGATGATAGAAACTTCCGTTAGAGACACCTGCTTCTTCACAGATGTTTTTAATAGACAGCTGATCATAGCCCTTTTTTTGAAGGATGTGTTTTGCTGCCCGGAAAATTTTCGCTTTTGTTTCTTTTGACTTTTGCTGCTGTTTTGAAAGTTCCTGTGTTTCCTGATTCATATTGATACTCCCTTTTGATGTAATTCTATAATGTTATTTTTAGTATACCATAGGGAATAGAGTTTTTCAAGAAAACAGAGTGAACTCTGTATCATGTATGGCATTGCATGCAAAAGGGAATTCAGTTATAATTATCGGCAGTAGCTGGTGTCATTATTCAGGTGCCGGCGTCAGCCTTAAAGGATCAGAAAGGATAGAAACTATGGATATTAATCAGAAGATTACGGAAGAACTGGGGGTCAAAAGATGGCAGGTAGATGCGGCAGTCAAATTGATCGATGAAGGCAATACCATTCCGTTTATTGCAAGGTATAGAAAAGAAGCGACTGGAACTTTGGATGATGAGCAGCTTCGTACCTTACATGAGCGGCTTACTTATCTGCGCAGTCTGGAAGAAAAGAAAGGGCAGGTTCTTTCTAGTATAGAAGAACAGGGAAAACTGACAGAAGAGTTGAAAAAACAGATTCTTGCAGCGGAGACCCTGGTGGTGGTAGAAGATCTGTACCGCCCATACCGTCCGAAGAGAAGAACGCGGGCGACAATCGCAAAGGAGAAAGGACTGGAACCACTGGCGGCAATAATTACGTTGCAGAAGTTGGACAAGCCGGTAAGTGAATACGCGAAGGAATATGTGAATCCGGAAAAAGAAGTTCATACAGTGCAGGAAGCAGAAGCGGGGGCAAGAGATATTATTGCAGAAAGCATTTCTGACGAAGCGGATTATCGTATCTGGATCCGGAAGCATACGATGCAGAAAGGGAGGATTGTCTCAGCTGCGAAAGATGAGAAGGCAGAATCTGTGTATGAGATGTATTATGATTTTGAAGAACCGGTAAATAAACTGGCTGGCCACAGGATTCTGGCCCTGAATCGTGGAGAAAAAGAAAAGTTCCTTACCGTTAAGGTAGAAGCTCCTCAGGAAGATATTTTGCGGTATCTGGAAAAGAAAGTGATTCACAGCGAGAATCCATATACGACGCCTGTTTTAAAGGAAGCAATCGAAGATAGTTACAAACGTCTGATTGCACCGGCAATTGAACGTGAGATTCGCAATGATCTGACGGAAAAAGCAGAAGACGGAGCAATTGGAGTGTTCAAAAAAAATCTGGAGCAGCTTTTGATGCAGCCTCCGATCGTCGGACAGACAGTTCTTGGCTGGGATCCGGCATTTCGTACGGGGTGCAAACTGGCAGTGGTGGATCCGACAGGAAAAGTGATCGGAACGACAGTCATATATCCGACTGCGCCGACAACACCACAGAAAATACAGGCTTCCAAAGATCTGCTGAAAAAGATTATCAAGAAGTATAACATTACACTGATTTCGCTGGGAAATGGAACGGCGTCCCGTGAGTCGGAACAGTTTATTGTAGAATTACTAAAAGAGATTCCGGAAAAAGTGCAGTATGTGATTGTAAATGAGGCTGGAGCATCTGTGTATTCCGCAAGTAAGCTTGCGACGGAAGAATTTCCGAAGTTTGATGTAGGGCAGAGAAGTGCGACGTCTATTGCAAGACGACTTCAAGATCCGCTGGCAGAGCTGGTGAAGATTGATCCGAAGTCGATCGGAGTTGGTCAGTATCAGCACGATATGAATCAGAAAAAGTTGAGCGAAGCATTGTCGGGTGTGGTAGAAGACTGTGTAAATAAAGTAGGAGTAGACCTGAATACTGCGTCTGCACCGTTGCTTGCATATATTTCCGGAATTTCGGGAACCATAGCCAAAAATATTGTGACGTACAGAGAAGAAAATGGAAAGTTTACGAATCGTGATCAGCTCTTAAAAGTAGCAAAATTAGGACCAAAGGCATATGAGCAGTGTGCAGGTTTTATGAGAATTCAGGGAGGAGATAACCCATTAGACGGAACCAGTGTGCATCCAGAATCCTACGAGGCCGCAAGAAAGCTTCTTGAAAAACAAGGATTTTCTGTAAATGATATTACCGGTGGTAAGCTGATCGGGTTGTCACTTACGATCAAAGATTATGGAAGACTTGCTAAAGAGCTAGGAATCGGAGAGATCACTTTAAGAGATATTGTAAAAGAACTCGAAAAGCCGGCCAGGGATCCTCGTGACGAGATGCCGAAACCGATCTTAAGAACGGACGTCCTTGAGATGAAAGATCTGAAAGAGGGGATGATCTTAAAAGGAACAGTACGAAATGTTATCGATTTTGGTGTGTTTGTGGATATCGGAGTACATCAGGATGGCCTGGTGCATATTTCTGAGATTACAGATAAGAAATTTATTAAGCATCCACTTGAAGCAGTGAGTGTTGGGGATATAGTGGATGTCAGAGTATTAAGCGTTGATCTGAAGAAAAAGAGGATTCAGCTCAGTATGAAAGGAATTTCGTAGAATCAAGGTATGGTTGTTGAGAGAGGTGTATAACACGTGAAAGAAAATTGGAAAAAAAGTATAGTAACTTTAATAGGGGTATTGGCGGGAAATGTGATACTGGCATTCACGGTTGCAGCGTTTGTTGTACCACATGGAATTATTATGGGAGGCGCGACTGGTATTGGCCTTACTATTACACATTATTTTCCGATGAACCTGTCGGCAGTTATTTTTGTTGTAAATATTCTATTATTCATATTAGGTGCATTGACGCTTGGAAAGAAATTTGCTTTTACAACGATTATCAGTACATTTGTATATCCAATGTTTTTGTCGGTGATTCAGGCTATTCCGGGAATTGATCAGCTTACAGACAATGTCCTGCTTGCGTCATTATATGGAGGAGCACTTCTTGGGCTAGGAATCGGTATGGTGGTACGTGTGGGAGCTTCTACTGGTGGAACGGATATTCTGGCGCTGGTGTTTAATAAGTGGTTTCATGCTCCAGTAGCTGTACTGATGTATATTGTGGATTTTACTGTATTGGTTTTCCAGATATTTTTCTCGGATTCGGAACAGATATTGTATGGCATTCTGTGTCTGATCTTAAGTACAACAGTTCTGAATCGTGTAATGTTGATGGGAAAATCTCAGATTCAGTTATTTATTGTGTCTGAAAAATACAAGGAGATCAAAGAGCGGGTTTTGAAAGAAATTGATGCTGGTGTAACGATGGTAGATATTGAGACGGGGTATGGTGAGAAGCGGCAGCAGGGTGTACTTTGCGTTGTTCAGAATCGAAAACTGTATTCTGTCAAGGAGATGATTCAGACTATTGATCCGAAGGCATTTATTACGATTACCCAGATCAACGAAGTTAGGGGCCGTGGTTTTACGATGGAAAGAATCCGATATGATGAGGAACAAAAAGACTGTCAGTAATAGTTATATTGATAAAATTATTAAGAAAAAAAGGAAAATAGAAAGGAGTTATAAAATGGAAAAGGCAAAAGTATATTATACGGACTTCCGCACAAAACTGGGGGAAGGACTCCCAACAAAATTAAAACGTCTGATTAAGGCTGCTGGAATCGGCCAGATCGATATGGATGGAAAATTTGTGGCGATTAAGATGCATTTTGGAGAACTTGGAAATCTGGGATTCCTGCGTCCGAATTATGCAAGGGCAGTGGTTGATGTGGTAGAAGAACTTGGCGGCAAGCCATTTCTTACGGATTGCAATACGTTATATCCAGGAAGCAGGAAAAATGCACTGGAGCATTTGTACTGCGCATGGGAAAATGGATTCACACCTCTTACAGTAGGGTGTCCGATTATTATCGGTGATGGGCTGAAGGGAACGGATGATATTGAAGTTCCGGTAAATGGTGGGGAATACATAGAAAAGGCAAAGATTGGACGTGCCGTTATGGATGCAGATATATTTATCAGTCTGTCCCACTTTAAAGGACATGAGACTGCCGGATTCGGTGGTGCAATCAAAAATATTGGAATGGGATGTGGATCCCGTGCCGGAAAGAAAGATCAGCATATGAATGGAAAGCCACAGATCGATCCAGAGGTATGTCGTGGCTGTAAAGCTTGCATGAGAGAATGTGCAAATCATGGACTGATATACGATGCAGAAACCAAAAAAATGCAGATCGATCCAGAAAATTGCGTGGGTTGTGGACGATGCATTGGTGCATGTAATTTTGATGCGATTGAATTTTCTGACAGTGCAGCTACAAAAGAACTGAACTGTCGTATGGCAGAGTATACCAAGGCAGTTGTAGATGGCCGTCCGAATTTCCATATCTCATTGATTGTAGACGTATCTCCGAACTGCGACTGTCATAGCGAAAATGATGCACCAATCCTTCCGAATATTGGGATGTTTGCATCTTTTGATCCGCTGGCCTTGGATCAGGCTTGCGTGGACGCATGTCTGAAAGCAACACCTCTTCCGAACAGCCAGTTGTCTGAAAATATGGAAAGAGAAGATTTTTGTGATCATCATGATCATTTTGAGAATACTACACCGAATGCAGAGTATAAGACCTGTCTGGCTCATGCAGAAAAGATCGGGCTTGGAACCAGAGAATACGAATTGACCAAGATAAAGTAAGTATGACAGTTTTGTTAAAAGTACTTGCATTATGATGTACTGCATATTATAATGGCAAAGTAAAGAAAATTCTTCGGGGTAGGGTGTAAGTCCCAACCGGCGGTAAAGTCCGCGAACCGGTGTATTTTGATGCATTGGCCGATCTGGTGTGATTCCAGAACCGACAGTACAGTCTGGATGAGAGAAGAATGATGTGATGATATAGGATTTTTTGTTACCCCGGCAAGTTTTCTTGTCGGGGTATTTTTATGGATTTCCTATGGTTGCATGGTTCCAAGAAGAGTTTCTTTCTTAAATATTGATGTGCTAAAAGGAGAGAAAGAAAATGAACACAACAGATGTAATGACAAACCAGAACGTAAAAAACAAAAATAAGATCAGAATGATGGCGCAGATTGGGATGCTTTCAGCAATCGCGGTTGTATTGATGCTGTTTGAGATTCCACTTCCATTTGCACCGTCCTTTTACGAGATTGATTTCAGCGAAGTCCCGGTACTGATTGGTAGTTTTGCAATGGGACCGCTTGCAGGAGCTGCAATTGAGTTGGTGAAGATACTTCTGAACTTTGCGATTAATGGAACAACGACTGCAGGAGTTGGAGAACTTGCAAATTTCCTGATCGGATGTGCAATGGTGGTTCCGGCAGCATTGATTTATAAGAAGAAGCACACCAGAACTGGAGCAATCGTTGGAATGGTAACGGGAACGTTATTTATGGCTTTTGTCGGATGTTTCCTGAATGCATTCGTTTTGCTCCCGACTTATGCAAAAGCATTCGGTATGCCAATCGATGCTCTGGTTGGAATGGGAACAGCTGTGAATAGTCACATTACCAGTCTTACTACTTTTGTAATTTTTGCAGTGGCACCGTTCAATCTTCTGAAAGGATTTTTGGTTTCGCTGATCGTATTCTTAATTTACAAAAAGATCAGCCCGATTTTTAAAATGAATGCATAATAGTGCAGATTTACTTTCATTGGTAACTTACAAGAGAGTCTTGGACTAAGTATAAAAACACGGAACTGCGTTTAGTGACAATTCCGTGTTTTTTTATGCTGTCATATATACGATAAAAATCCAGTGGACCTTTTTTGAACGTTAAGCCGGGCAGATCTCAATCCAGTAACCGTCCGGATCATTGATAAAGTAGATTCCCATATCAGGATTTTCAAAACAAACACAATCCATTTCCTTGTGGTAGGCCAGAGACGCCTCCATGTCATCTGAATACATCGCCAGATGAGATTCGTTATCTCCGAGGTTATAAGGTCGGTCCATATCGCGAAGCCAAGTCAGCTCAAGAAGATGTGGAGTAGTATTATCGCCCATGAATATAAGTTTAAAACTTCCGTCGGAAGCTTCGGTTTCTTTGGTGACAGTAAGCCCTAATGCTTTTTGATAGAATTCTACCGATTTTTCAAGATCTAATACATTGATATTATTGTGATAAAAAGAAAATTTCATAAGTTACCTCCTGAAAGTTGTTATATTTAAAATCAATTGTAACATGAGTAGCCGAAGAAAAAAAGATGTGTTATAATGGACAAAATGAGCCGAATAGAGGAATAAATAGATGATAATAGAAACAAACAGCGAAAAAGAAACTTATAATCTGGGTTTCCGGCTGGGTAAGGAAGCGGAAAGCGGTCAGGTGTATACCCTGGTAGGAGACCTTGGAGTCGGGAAAACGGTATTTACCAAGGGACTTGCGGCCGGGTTGGAGATTGAAGAACCAGTCAGCAGTCCGACATTTACGATTGTACAGATATATGAAGAAGGGCGTCTGCCCTTCTATCATTTTGATGTTTACCGGATTGGAGATGTAGAGGAGATGGACGAAATCGGGTATGAAGATTATATCTACGGAGAGGGCGTAAGTCTGATCGAATGGGCCAATCTGATTGAAGAGATTCTTCCGGAACATTATACGGAAGTAAAGATTGAAAAGGATCTGGAAAAAGGATTTGATTATCGGAGGATTAGCATATGCGAATATTAGCATTAGACAGCTCAGGACTGGTTGCCAGTGTGGCTGTTGTAGAAGATGATCAGCTCATTGCTGAATATACTGTAAACTATAAGAAAACTCACTCTCAGACACTGCTTCCTATGCTGGATGAGATCGTGAAGATGACAGAACTGGATCTGGATACGATAGATGCAATTGCGGTGTCAGGAGGGCCTGGATCTTTTACTGGTCTTCGAATCGGTTCTGCGACTGCAAAAGGTCTGGGACTTGCTCTGAAAAAACCATTGATTCATATTCCAACTTTAGAAGGACTTGCTTATAATCTGTGCGGTTCTGCTGATATTGTGTGTCCGATCATGGATGCGAGACGTGGACAGGTCTATACCGGAATCTATGAGTTTGATGAAAACGGGTTGATTATATTGGAAGACCAGATGGCAGTCAGTATTGAAGAACTGGGTGGAAAATTAAAAGAACATATGAAAAAAACGGGCAAAAAAGTTGTTTTTCTCGGTGACGGAGTACCAGTCTTTAAAGAAAAACTCGCGGAAACGATCATGGCAGGAGAGAGTATCTTTTTTGCACCGGCAAATGTGAACCGTCAGAGAGCGGCATCGGTGGGAACACTGGGGATAAGGTACTATAGAGAAGGTAAGATTGAAAGTGCTGCCGACTATCAGCCGGATTACTTAAGGGTGTCCCAGGCAGAACGTGAGAGAAAAGAGAGGTTGAGCCATGATTAGATTTCAGTGTGACTATGCGGAGGGAGCACATCCGTCTATATTGAAGAAACTGGAAGAGACGAATTTTGATCAGACCGCAGGGTATGGGATGGATCCCTACTGTGACAGTGCCAGAGAAAGGATAAAGAAACTTTGTAATAATGAAAATGTGGATGTACATTTTCTGGTAGGTGGGACTCAGACGAATTTTACAGTGATCAGTTCCGTGCTGAGACCATATCAGGGTGTGATTGCTGCACATACTGGACATATTAATGTTCATGAGACCGGAGCTGTTGAGGCGACCGGTCATAAAGTATTGCCGATTCTGAGTGAAGATGGTAAGATTACTGCTGCGCAGGTTCGTGAAATGTGTAATGCACATTGGGATGATGCCGACCATGAGCATATGGTACAGCCGGGCATGGTGTATATTTCTTATCCGACGGAAAATGGAACTTTGTATCAGAAGGAAGAATTACAGGCTCTGTATGACACCTGCAGGGAATTTGGCCTCCCGCTATTTCTGGATGGAGCAAGACTGGGATATGGACTGATGTCGGAAGCATCGGATCTGGCGCTGGAAGATATTGCGAAGCTTACAGATGTATTCTACATTGGTGGAACAAAAGTGGGTGCTTTATTCGGTGAAGCGGTTGTGATTACGAAACCAGAGCTTAAGAGAGATTTTCGTTATATGATCAAAAGAGGCGGAGGAATGCTTGCGAAAGGGCGGCTTCTTGGAATCCAGTTTGACATATTATTTACAGAGGGTCTGTATTTTGAGATTTCAAAACATGCAGATGATCTCGCTATGCGTTTAAAAGAAGCATTTGTAAAGAAAGGATATCCGCTTCGCTATGATTCATATACGAATCAGCAGTTTCCAATCCTTCCGGATGAACATTTGGATAAACTGAAAGAAAAGTATGCTTATGGATTCTGGGAAAAGATAGATGATGCGCACAGTGCAGTCCGTTTCTGCACCAGCTGGGCAACCAGAGAAGAGGCTGTGGAAGAATTGATCCGGGATATAGAAGCATTGTAATGGTTGATGTGGAGAGAGAATAAGATGCTGGAAATTCATGAAATTGCAGAGAAGGATATTCTTGATATTGAACGTATGGAACGGGAGATATTTCCAGACCCATGGAGCCAGAAAGGAATCTCTGATACCTGGAAACAGAATCATGCATTGATTCTTGGAGCGTGGCTTGAGGGACGGATGATAGGATATGTGGTTTTTTATTATGTGCTGGATGAAGGAGAGATTGTGCGTATTGCCGTAGACGCAGCCTGTCGTCGTCAGGGGGCTGCTGGTCAGATGTTGAAAGAATTGTGGAGATTCTGTTCGGAAAAAGAGATTACCAGAATGATGCTGGATGTCAGAAAAAGCAACAAACCAGCCATCTATTTCTATCAGAGCCATGGATTTGTGGAAGATGGAATTCGAAAAAATTATTATGAGAATCCAAGTGAAGATGCAATCCTTATGAGCTGTGAATCTGGCAGATAAATGGAAAGCTTAACAGCGCTTCCCACTGGGCAGTGCATAGAAGAACAGATATAATATAGGCGTAGCAGATAAAAAATGTGAAAATACTTTTACAGGAGGAATTGTATGCGCCAATATAATACAACTATAAAAGAAACAAAAGAAATCGAACAGATTACATGTAATAAATGTGGAAGAGTGATACAGGTGGCTGGAGGGGTTCCGATGGAGGATGTCCTCGAAGTAGAAAAAAGATGGGGATATCATTCCAAAAAGGATAATCAAGTAGACCGGTTTGACCTGTGCGAGGACTGCTATGATGAACTGGTCAGCAGCTTCCGAATTAAAATAGAAGAACAGGGGTAATATATGTTAGATGTGTGTTTGTTAGGAACTGGGGGAATGATGCCGCTTCCTTACCGATGGCTTACGTCATTGATGGTGCGGTATAACGGCAGTAGTGTGCTCATCGATTGCGGAGAGGGTACACAGATTGCAATAAAAGAAAAAGGATGGAGCTTTAAACCAATCGATGTCATCTGTTTTACCCATTATCATGGGGATCATATCAGCGGACTTCCGGGACTGCTCCTTACGATGGGGAACGCAGATCGGACAGAACCATTAACGCTGATTGGCCCTAAGGGGCTGGAACGAGTGGTGAATGCGCTTCGCGTTATTGCACCAGAGCTTCCGTTTCCCATTCAGTGTGTTGAGGTCAAAGATCAGGAAGAAACCTTTGAAATGAATGGTTACAGACTGAAAGCGTTCAGGGTAAATCATAACGTGACCTGCTATGGCTATACTATGGAAGTGGACCGTGCAGGGAAATTTGATGTGGAACGAGCGAATGATGCTCAGATTCCTCAGCGTTTCTGGGGACTTCTGCAAAAAGGAGAAGTAATCGAAGATAATGGAAAGATCTATACTCCGGATATGGTATTGGGACCAGCGAGAAAAGGGATCAAGCTTACCTATTGTACAGATACCCGTCCGACCGACTCCATCCGGAAAAATGCGTATTCCTCAGATCTATTTATCTGTGAAGGAATGTATGGCGAAAAAGATAAACAAAAGAAGGCCAAAGAATATAAGCATATGACATTTTATGAAGCGGCCCGGATTGCAAAAGAGGCGGAGGTAAAAGAAATGTGGCTGACGCATTACAGTCCTTCGCTTACGAAACCGGAAGAATATTTAGAGGATGTAAGAGAAATATTTGCCAATACAATCACCGCCAAAGATGGGCGCACGGTTGAACTGGTATTTTCTGACTGATTAGGAGAGAAGAACGGATATGAGCGAAAAGAAAGATGTATTGATTCTGGCAATTGAAAGCTCCTGTGACGAGACAGCAGCTGCTGTAGTAAAAAATGGACGAGAAGTTTTGTCCAATATTATCTCATCACAGATTGCACTGCACACCTTATATGGAGGTGTGGTCCCGGAAATTGCTTCCAGAAAACATATCGAGAAGATTAATCAGGTAATAGAAGCTGCACTTGAGGATGCGAAGGTTACATTAGATGATATTGATGCGATTGGTGTGACCTATGGCCCCGGCCTTGTGGGTGCGCTTCTTGTCGGTGTGGCAGAAGCGAAAGCAATTGCGTATGCTGCAAAGAAGCCACTGGTAGGTGTTCATCATATCGAGGGGCATATTGCGGCAAATTTTATTGAACACAAGGAACTGGAGCCACCGTTCTTTTCCCTGGTGGTATCCGGAGGTCATACACATCTGGTAAGAGTGAAGGACTACGGAAAATTCGATATTATCGGAAGAACCAGAGATGATGCTGCAGGAGAAGCATTTGATAAAGTAGCACGAGCAATTGGACTCGGATATCCAGGAGGACCGAAGATTGATAAAGTTTCCAAAGAGGGGAATCCGAATGCAATACCATTTCCACGTGCACATATAGAGGATGCACCGTATGATTTCAGCTTTAGTGGTGTAAAATCAGCGGTACTTAACTATATTAATGGTTGTAAAATGAAAGATGAAGAGTTTAAACAGGCAGATATTGCTGCATCTTTCCAAAAAGCAGTTACAGATGTTCTGGTGGCAAATGCAATGCATGCTGTAGAAGAATATCAAGTGGATAAATTTGCAATTGCAGGTGGAGTAGCTTCAAATAGTGCACTTCGCGCAGCGATGAAAGAAGCATGTGAGACGCGAGGAGTAAGATTTTATTATCCTTCTCCGATTTACTGTACAGATAATGCAGCAATGATTGGTGTGGCAGCCTATTATGAATATATGAATGGAGCAAGGAGTGGATGGGATCTTAATGCCGTTCCGAACCTGAAGCTGGGCGAAAGATAAAACTGGAAAGTATGTGGAGGAATCTTACCATGGCGGGGAAAAAGAGTGAAAAAAAGCACTGTACAGCAATTATACTTTCTGCGGGACAAGGGAAGCGAATGGGTACGTCTGTGCAAAAGCAATATCTTGAAATACAGGGAAAGCCGGTCATTTATTATTCTTTGAAAGCATTTGAAGATTCTGGGATTATAGATGATGTTATATTAGTAGTGGGGCATGGTCAGGAAGATTATGTTTACGATGAAATTGTAAGAAAATATGGTCTTGCAAAAGTGCGGGCAATTGTTCCGGGGGGCAAGGAAAGATACGATTCCGTCTGGCAGGGGTTAAAAATTATTCAGAATGGTGCACTTTCGGAAGCGGCAAAAAATGGTTATGTCTATATTCATGATGGAGCAAGGCCGTTCGTGGATGAAGAAATTATAGAGCGCGCCTATATTACTGTGAATATGTACAGAGCTTGTGTAGCGGGAGTTCCGAGTAAAGATACAATTAAAATCGTAGATGAAGATGGATTTGCAGTGAATACACCGGACAGAAGGCTTGTCTGGAATGTACAGACTCCTCAGGTCTTTGAGACGGGATTGATTACAGAAGCATATTTCAGGATGATGCAGAAAAAATCCATACAGGTAACTGATGATGCAATGGCAGTGGAGCAGGAAATGAATGTGCCGGTGAAGCTCTTTGAGGGTTCATATCGAAATATTAAGATCACTACCCCTGAAGATCTGGAGACTGCGAACAGCTTTTTAAAGAAAAAATAAAAAAATGGAATTTAGTTATTGACGCAGGACAAGTTGTGTGATAGAATACAACTTGTCGCTGAGCTGATGCGACACAACTGAATAAATGGAGAGGTATCGAAGTGGTCATAACGAGGCGGTCTTGAAAACCGTTTGTCCGAGAGGGCGCGTGGGTTCGAATCCCACCCTCTCCGCTTAAAAAACTACCAAGTAGTAAACTGGTAGTTTTTTATATGAATATACTTGAGCAGTATTTGGAGAAATACCCAAGCTGGCCGAAGGGGCTCCCCTGGAAAGGGAGTAGGTCGTTAATAGCGGCGCGAGGGTTCAAATCCCTCTTTCTCCGTTTGCTATGATTACGATTCTGGGTTTTGATTTGGAATATGTTTTGTGGCAAAAAAGTAGTACCTAAAAGATTGTTAAAAAAAGTCAAATAATGCTTGACTTGATGAAATGATCGTGGTATTATAGAAAAGCTCTCGCAAATACAATATTTGTTGAAAGCAAAAAAATAAAATCAAAAAAAGTTGTTGACAAAAAGCGACAAACATGATATTCTGATATGGCTGTCGCAAGAGACAACAAAGAACCTTGATAATTAAACAATAGACAACAACCCTGAAGATTTCTTTAAGAGAAAAATTCAGAACGAAGACATGAAAATGTCGACCTAGAAACAGTAAAAGGGATAAGAAAGCTAGTAGTTTTCTTGAACTGGAACGAACTTGATTTTGAATCTGTGTAACAGCAGATTTAAGATATTTTTACGAGAGTTTGATCCTGGCTCAGGATGAACGCTGGCGGCGTGCTTAACACATGCAAGTCGAGCGAAGCACTTGAACCTGATTCTTCGGATGAAAGTTCATTTGACTGAGCGGCGGACGGGTGAG
>JALEKG010000032.1 GCA_022769185.1 Dorea sp.
CGAAAGTTCCTACGGTTTGTGAAGGAGGATCCTCATTTTTGCAGGTATTATGAAGGGATTTACATATTATTTAAAACAGGCCTTCGCATCTCGGAATTTTGTGGTTTGACGATTTCTGATATTGATTTCAAGGAGCATACGATCAACATCGATCATCAATTGCAGAAAAAATCAAAAATTGGATATTATATTCAAGAGACTAAAACAACCAGCGGAACGAGAAAGATACCTATGACTGCAGATGTAGAGGAATGTTTTTGGAAAATTATAGAAAAACGAAACCCGCCCAAAGCAGAACCTATGGTAGATGGAAAAAGTGGATTCTTATACTTTGATAAAAATGAAAGTATCTGTTATTCCCTGCACTGGGAGCATTATTTTCAACACATCATTCAGAAGTATAATAATACTTATAAAGTACAGATGCCTGTCATTACCCCTCATGTATGTCGGCATACCTATTGCTCAAATATGGCAAAATCCGGAATGAATCCAAAAGCATTGCAATATTTGATGGGCCACTCAGAGATCAGCGTAACGTTGAATACATATACGCATGTAAATCTTGAGGATGCCAGGGAAGAAATTGCTCGGATTCGGGTTGTGTAATTACGATTTTTAATTGAAAATAGCAAGGTGTAAAATAGAAAAATATACACCTTATTTTACACCTTTTGCGGACGACATTATGCAAATATAAACAAAGTTATGCCAAAAAGCAAAAATTTACAAAGGCTTACAAAGCCCGAAAACCAAGAAAAACTAAGAAATGCGAGGTTATGCAACTATGATAAAAGTACTTTTTATCTGCCACGGCAACATTTGCCGTTCCACCATGGCCCAATTTGTTTTTCAAGACATGGTCAATCAGACTGGTTGCCAGGCGGATTTCTATATTTCTTCGGCTGCCACCAGCCGGGAGGAGATTGGCAACGGTCCTCATTATGGAACCGTGCAGAAGTTAAAACAGGTTGGAATACTTGTGCTGGAACATCGCGCAAGGCAGATGACTAGACAGGATTATGACCAATATGATTATCTGATCGGGATGGATTCGGCCAACATCCGGAATATGAATCGGATTACGGGTGGAGACCCGGAAGGCAAGATTCATAAGCTTCTGGCGTTTGCCGGAGATGCCAGGGATATTGCAGACCCGTGGTACACGGGAAATTTTGACAGAACCTACGAGGATATTGTGGAAGGATGCGAAGCATTGCTTTCGTATCTTTTTGAACATGAGAGTCAGCACCGGTGGTAGCAACCGGTGCTGTAAGTTTTTTATGCCTTAGTATGTGAATGGTATGCCAGTGACGGATTATTTTCATCAAAGGATATGAGGCTTCTGCAGATAGATTCTTGGATACATGGTCATCTCGCTGTCAAAATATTTCTTATTTGGAGGAACTAAGCCGATAGTTTCTCGTCTTTCTTACAATCTCGCTGTAAAAATCAGTCAAAAAAGCTTATTACAAGCCAATTCTGGCAGATAGATTCTTCTATATTTAACCATCTCTCTGAATCATTTTCTTTTTTTGCGTATTTCCGGCAGATAGAACCATCTGCTTTCTTGTGTTCTCGCTGTAAAAATTTTTCTATCGCTTCCGCGGAGGTCCTTTAAGTCCCAACAAACCAATTCCAACAAACCAGTCTCAACAAACCTATCCCCCTGTCTCGCTTTGAGTAAAAGTAATTTGGTTATCCAGAGCTAATCATATTTTACATAGATTTAACATAAACCTCATTTTCCTCATACACTCTTTCGATAAAATAAATCCGACATATGAAGAAATGTCTGACTATGAAGGAGAATTGTATGAGAGGAAAAAAACGAAAGATACTGTTGATGGTACTGGCTTTTGCATGTTTGTTAGCAGGATGCAATTCGACGGACCAGAAGGAGGAAACGATACGGGTAGACGGGCTGGATCAGCTTGGAGCGGTGGAAGTGATCTCCAGGGAAGATGGATCAGGAACCAGAAGTACATTTGCCCAGGTGGTGGGATTTGCAAGTGAGAGCGCAGATTCTGAACAGTCGGATGACACAACGGAAGATGCGGTGATTGCGGAGAGTGCCGAAGAGGTCATTGGAAAAGTGCGGGAAGGAAAATCTGCGATCGGTTACATTTCCATGGGCGCTTCAGAAGAACTTGATCAGGAGAAGGTGCTTAAGGTAGATGGTGTGGAAGGAAGTAAGGAGAATGTGGAAAAGGGGAAATATCCTCTGAGTCGTTCTTTTTATCTTGCACATAGTGGTGAATTGAGTGATCTGGAGCAGGATTTTCTCACTTACGTAAAGGGAAAAGGGCAGGAGATTGTAGAGGCTTCTTTTGTTCCGATTGGAAAGAGCAGTACTTTTCTTTCGAATCAGTCAGTGGGGACGATTGTGATTCATGGATCTACATCGGTAGCTCCGCTGATGGAAGAGCTTGCAGCAGAGTATATGAAGATCAATTCCAATGCCAGAATTCGGGTGGAAGCATCGGATTCTACGGCCGGTCTTACGGATGCGATGCAGGGAGCATGTGACTTTGGAATGTCTTCCAGAGAATTGAAAGATTATGAAAAAGAACTGCTAGACTACGATATGATCGCAAAAGATGGAATTGAGGTCATTGTAAATCAGGAGAATCCGCTGGAAGATATCTCGCTGGATCAGCTGAAAGATATTTATACAGGCTCGATCTGCGAGTGGAAAGCATTAAATGCAGAATAGCCACAGTGTAAATAGAGATTATGAAATGCAGGGTAACCATACAGTGTTTGAAGATGTGAGGAATCAAAGATGAATGAAAAATTACAGATTATATTTGGATTATTAGGCGGCCTGGCAGTATTTATCTACGGCATGAATCTGATGAGTGAATGTCTGCAGAAGGCAGCAGGTGAGAAAATGAAGAGTATTTTGGCGCTTCTTACCAGGAACCCGATTATGGGAGTGCTTGCCGGGGCACTGACGACAGCTGTATTGCAGAGTAGTAGTGCAACAACGGTAATGGCGATCGGATTTGTCAGTGCGGGTCTTATGAATCTGCCGCAGGCAATCTCCATTATCTTAGGTGCGAATATCGGTACGACCATGACGGCACAGATCATTGCATTTAAGATCAGTGATTACATATATATTATTATCTTTATTGGGTTTATTATATCTTTTCTGGCAAAATCAGAAAAGATAAAGAATATTGGACAAACGGTGTTTGCTTTTGGTCTTCTGTTCCTTGGAATCGAGACCATGGGCGGTGTCATGAAGCCGCTGGCTTCCAGCCCGGTATTTACCAATATGATTGCAAAGGTGGCAGACATTCCGATTCTTGGTGTTGCAGTCGGTACTTTGATGACATTGGTAGTTCAGAGCAGTAGTGCGACGATTGCGGTATTACAGAATTTTGCTTCCCAGGCAGGTCCGGATGGTGTGACCAGTATTCTGGGACTGGCAGGCGCAATTCCGATTCTTCTTGGAGATAATATTGGTACGACGATCACGGCACTTCTGGCAAGTGTCGGTCAGTCAAGAGATGCGAAGAGAACTGCGGTAGCACACTGTATCTTTAATATATCCGGATGTTTGTTGTTCATCTGGTTTGTAAAGCCGTATGCATCATTCATCCAGTGGATTTCTACGAAGGGACCGGAAGTGGAAGTCATTTCCAGACAGATTGCAAATGCGCATACTATTTTTAACCTTACGATGACGGTAATCTGGGTTGGCTTGATTGGTCTGATGGTCAAGATTGTAACCAGGATTGTTCCGGATGGAAAGAAAGAGGTAGTCGAGCTTTCTGCGCCGCTGTACCTGGATGATAAGATGATCAGCCAGCCGGCAGCAGCGCTTCAGCTGGTGGCTAAGGAAGCCGTTCATCTGAGTGAGCTTGTAAAAGATCAGCTTCAGAGCACGATTGAAGTGGTGAAAAGTGAGGATGTGAAGCAGGTTGATGTGATCAGGGAAAAAGGCGGGCATATCAGTGAACTGTATGATCGGATCAATGAATATCTTGCCGGACTGTTCTCCTCAGGTTCTCTGACCGAGCAGCAGGCTTCACAGACGGCGAGTCTGATGTACATCTTAAGTGATGTGGACCGTATGGGCAATTTGTCTGTGGAAGTGGCAGAATGCATTCAGGAAAAGGTAACTAATAAGTATAAATACTCTTCTGAGGCAATGAGTGATCTCGGTAAGAGTCTGAAAGCCATTGCAAAGATGTTTGATCTGTCTATGGAGGCTCTGCAGAATGGATCTCCAGAGCAGGCAGATAAGATTCTAAGACGCAAGGATAAGATCCTGGATCTGGATATCAAGATGCGAAAAGCGCATGTACAGAGAGTGAATAAGGGAGAATGTAAGGCAAGCCTTACCGCACCATTTACCAGAGTCCTGCACAGCATTGACCGTATGGGCAACAGCTGTATCAATCTGGCGGATGTGGCAATGAATGATGTAAGCCTGAATTATTTCCTGACCGTAGAAGAAAAGTAGGATTGCAGGTATATTTTCCCGGAAATTCCGCAGACTAGACAGAAAAAGAGCGGAAAGGAGAGATCTGGGATGGACCAGCAGACAATGGAATTACTGAAAGAATGCAGTCAGGGATGTAAGATGGCGTTAAATAGTATCGAGCAGATCAGTGAATATGTAAAAGATACAAAGCTGAAAAATGTATTTAAAGAATACCGGGATAAATATCGGAAGATGGAGGATGAATCCATACAGCTGTCCGGAGGCTGCGTGCAGCAGGAGACTACTTCCGATAAGATGGCAGAAGCATTTTCCTGGGTGACAGCGGAAGTGAAGCTAAGACTCAAAGATGACAATACACAGATCGCGAAGATGATGATGGACGGCGGCAATATGGGAGTCAAGTCCATTGCAGAAAAGCTGAATCAGTGTCCGGATGCATCCAGAGAAAGCATTTCCCTGGCGAAGAAGTTCGAAAAATGTAACGAGAAATTAGTGGAAGAGATGAAGCAGTTCATCTGACAGGAGAACTTGCTGTTGCCCTCGGTATAGGGCGGTTTATATAGAGGATTAGGAGTCTGGCGGGGTATATAGAAGGTTTCTGACTCACTACATCCCAATTTTCTCAGGCATTTTTATATTTCTTCAATTTCTAGATACGAACGGGGTAATAGCACAGAAATTATGTGTTGTTGCCCCGCTTTTTCTAATTTTGAAGGGATCTGATCCTGTTAGCGGGGGAGTATCCGTCACTTTTTAGCTATATCCCCCGTTTTCGGCTCATATCCTGTTTGGAAAGCTTGGCTTCGGGGCAGCAGGAAACATTTTCTCTTATATGCCCCAATTAAGTCAATATGCAGGGAAGCGAGTACTGTCATCCTCTTGAGAGTCCAGTCATAACCGTGAGATGAGAAAATATTCAAAAAACAAGTTGTTCAGTGCCCGCACATTACCATAAAACGGCAGTTTTTTCAAGCCTTGTAACCTCCCTAAAGCAGGAGTAGAATGAGATTCCAAAAAGAGAATCGGAAGAAGATAGTTCAAGGAATTTCTGTGGAGGGAGAGAGGAAGATGGATTATAAACCGGAGGAGTTATTGCCATTGGTAAAAGAATTGTCGGGGAAATACACCGGCAAGGCCAGTACATCAATCACCTATGAGGCGGCGCAGCAGCTGATGGAGGCGGTGCTCTATTGCATTCGGGAAGATGAAATGGAGATCAGGGAAGGGGATATCTGCCCGGAAGGGAAGCTGCCCGCCAGGGAGGTCTATGAACGGGGTTATGAGCGGGTGCTTCGGAAAGTGCAGAGGGCAAGAGCCTGGTACAATCAAATCGCGAAGCAGTTCGACAGTTATGGGAACCGGGAGTATGAAGAGACCTTCCGCAAAGGAATTCCCGGATTTTTCCTGTGGTATGATGCGAAACTGAATCCACAGAATCATATCATTACACTGGATTATCCCGTCTTCGGAAGAGATGAGAAGGCATGTGGAATCGATCTGGTGTGGGAGTATCTCTGGGGAATCCGGCAGGAACAGAAATTTCTGGCGAAATTCCCGCGGGAGTATGTAAGTGGGGTGAATCGGGAACGCTATCCGGAGTATGAAGAATATTTTGTAAATGTGTGTCAGACGCCGCTTCGCAGAGTGCTTTGCTGCATGATGGCAGATGTGGATCTGTCAAAAACTGAACTCTCACAGGAAGAATATCTTCGGATTACGAACGCTGTGAACCGGACCGCATCTTCGGTCCAGAATGCGTCTTCGAGTTTGGATGCGTCTTCGGGTCTGGATGTGTCTGTAGACCAGGATGGGGCTGCCGGGCCGGGGCTAAAAGGCCGGCTGGAGGCAATGCTGAAGCTGCTGGTAAAAGAAGTGTACCAGGGGGATGAAGAATTGTATCGGTATCTCAGCCAGGATCTGGAGAATCTGGCATTTGAACTGAAAAACGGAGTGGAAAATCATTGTCTGAAGGAGGTTGTCGGATGATAGATGAGATGTTTACATTGATGGAAACGGAGCAGAAGAAGCAGGAACTTGCGAAGGTCCTGGAGTGTAACCGGTATACGGAGAGATTCGGCCTTGCATTGACCGAAGAGCAGGCACGGGAGCTGATGGTACAGAGAAAAGATACGCTAAAAGAAACCAGGCGGGTGGAGTTTGCAGAAGGGATCCTGCCAGAGATTATTCGGAGTTTCTGTGATTCGCAGTACATAGACAATCGTACCTATGCCGAGACACTCGGGAGACTTCAGGAAATCTTTTATCATTATAAAAATGAGTCCATGGATGAGCTGACGGATCGGGAACTTCTGGAATTCATGCGGCAACAATTTGAAGAAATCTGCTTCGGGGATCTGGATTATCTGGAAAGTACCTGTCTGGAACGATTTACAAGAATGATCCGGACGGAACATGCAGACTCCTTTTATCAGGGACTTCGGGATGAATACCGGCTTCATGTGACGGAGAATGAATATCAGAAGCTGTCGGAGGAGACCAGATGGGAATCCGAGTTATACCGTACAAGTCTGGAAGATCTGGAGTAAATGTCGCTGAAACTGTGATATAATCATAGAAGATGTGACGGCAGAAGGGAGAAGATATTTTGTTATATACAATACCGGATTATTATCGTCAGTTCCAGTGCGTGGCAGACCAGTGTGAGGACACCTGCTGTGCGGGCTGGCAGATTGTAGTAGATAAAAAGTCTCTGGGAAAATATCGTAAGGTGCGGGGACCATTTCGGAAGAAGATGCGAAGCTCTGTGGACTGGAAGGAAGGGACCTTTCGGCAGTCCGAAGATAAGAGATGCGCATTCCTGAAAGAGGATAATTTGTGTGAGATGTATACTGCATTGGGGAAAGAGAGTCTGTGCAGAACTTGCAGGCGCTATCCCAGACATGTGGAAGAATTTGAAAATGTCAGGGAGATCACATTGTCGATTTCCTGCCCGGAGGTGGCAAGAATCCTGCTCTCGAAGAAGGAGCCAGTGAATTTTCTTTCATTGGAAAAAGAAGGCGAAGAAGAATATGAGGATTTCGATCCGTTTCTTTATTCCGAACTTCTGGACGGACGGGATGTGATGATCCGGATCTTACAGAACAGGGGGAAACCGTTGAAGCTTCGGATTGGGCTGATCCTGGCGATTGCGCATGATATGCAGGTGCGGATCAAGAAGGGAGAGATCTTTTCCTGCGGGGAAGTATTTGAAAAATACCAGACAGAGGCAGCAGAAACATTTGTCCGGAAGAAAGTGGAGAAAATGCTGGGAAATGGCGAGCTGAGATTCCGGTATGTGCGGCAGATGTTCTGGAATCTGGACCAGCTGGAACGGCTTCGGGATGACTGGGAGCCGCATCTTAGGGAGGCGGAAACGCTGCTTTACCAGAAGGGGCAGAAGCAGTATCTGAAGGTACAGCGGGAGTTCGAAAAATGGCTTTCTAAGCAGAGACAAGAGTGGGAAGTGCAGTACGAACAGCTTCTGGTGTATTTTATCAGCACATATTTCTGCGGAGCCGTATACGACGGACGGGCCTATGCAAAGGTGCAGATGGCAGTGATCAGTGTGCTTCTGATCCATGAGCTGCTTGCGGCACAGTGGCTGAAAAATGACGGGACTTTGGATGATCAGGATGTGGTCGAGACGGTGTACCGGTATTCCAGAGAGTTGGAGCATTCAGATCCGAACCTGGAGAAGATGGAAGAGCTGATGGAAGACCAGATGATCCCGCTTTTTTGGAAATGATTTGAAAATGATATAGGAGAATAGAGTATATGGAAGAAAATAGTATGAGCCAGACAAATCTGGATAGAGAGAAGAACCGTGAGACGGTCAAGCAGTTATTTGACTTCATCACGTCCAGTCCAAGTCCATTTCACGCGGTCTGGAACATGAAGCAGAGACTGGGGTTGGAAGGCTATCAGCAGCTGCTGGAAAGTCAGAACTGGGAGTTAAAAGCAGGTGGGAAATATTACGTGATCCGAAATGGCTCTTCGATTCTGGCATTCCGGATTCCGAAGACGGAGTTCCGGGGATTCCAGATCATGGCAAGCCACAGCGATTCTCCTTCCTTTAAGATCAAGGAGAATCCGGAAATGGAAGTGGAAGGGCATTATGTGAAGCTGAATGTGGAGAAATACGGCGGCATGCTCTGTGCGCCGTGGTTTGACCGTCCGCTTTCGGTGGCAGGAAGACTAGTCGTGCGGGAAGGAAACCGCCTGGTGACGAAGCTGGTATCCGTGGACCGGGATCTGGTATTGATTCCGAATCTGGCAATCCACATGAACCGGGAAGCCAATGACGGCTATAAATACAATGCGCAGAAAGATCTGCTTCCGCTTTATGGAATGGGATGTGAAAAAGGGACATTTCTGAAACAGATTGCGGAGGCTGCAGGGGTACATGCAGAGGATATCGTGGGGAATGATCTGTTCTTATATAACCGGATGGAAGGAAGCATCTGGGGAGCGGAGGAAGAATTCATTTCTATCGGGAAGCTGGATGATCTGCAGTGTGCATTTGCGTCTCTTCAGGCATTTCTGGCAGCAGAAGATGGAGAAAGCATCCCGGTACACTGTGTCTTCGACAATGAGGAAGTCGGAAGCAGCACGAAACAGGGGGCTGCCTCTACATTTCTCCTGGATACTTTGCAGCGCATCAATGAAGGTCTTGGAAGAACGAACGGGCAGTATCATCAGGCGCTGGCATCCAGTTTCATGCTGTCAGCGGACAATGCGCATGCGGTTCATCCGAACCAGGCGGACAAAACCTGCCCGACTAACCGTCCGTATCCGAATGGCGGAGTTGTGATCAAGTACAGTGCGAATCAGAAATACACCACAGATGGAATGGCAGCAGCTATATTTACCCGGATCTGCGAAGAGGCAGAGGTTCCGTATCAGACCTTCCTGAACCGGTCGGATCTCCCGGGAGGCTCGACACTTGGAAATATTTCCAATACGCAGGTGGCGTTAAATACGGTGGATATCGGTCTGGCACAGCTTGCCATGCATTCGCCTTATGAGACCGGAGGCGTAAAAGATACTGATTATCTGATCCGGGCGGCAAAGAAATTCTATGGGACGTCTGTGACGGAGGAAAGCGAAGGAGTATATCAGTTATGGTAAATTGTATCTTTGTGGGACTTGGAGGATTCATCGGGGCAGTGTGCCGGTATCTGATCGGGTTGGTTCCGATGAAGGCACAGCCCGTATTTCCGGTGAAAACATTTCTCATTAATATCATAGGCGCATTTGTGATTGGCCTGATCGCAGCACTGGCGGCGAAGAATTCGTCCATGGATCCGCATCTGATCCTGTTTCTGAAGGTCGGCATCTGCGGTGGGTTTACGACATTTTCTACATTTGCGTTCGAGACAACGGATCTGCTGCAAAGCGGAAATACAGGGACGGCTCTTTTGTATGCCATCTTAAGTGTCGTGTTGGGAGTACTGGCGGTATTTGCGGCACAGATTTTGGTGAAATAGGAAATCATGAAATCGGAGAAACAAAACAGGAGGAAAGAAAGATGGCGAGCAGACAGGTGAAACTGACACATGCAGAACCGGGAAGCATTCTTTACCACTATACAAAAAGCAATGGAATTAACGGAATCGTGAATCACAACTGCTTCTGGGCGACAAAGAGCGATTTCTTAAATGACCCGGATGAATTCTCTTATATTACAAGAATCATTGCCGCGGTCTGTGAGGAAAATATCCAAAAAGAATCACAGAGAAAGATGTTCCTAAAAGATGTGCTGGAGGAAGCCGTATTCCTGGCGGGCGGAAAGAATCGGGAATACTTTGTGCTGTCCTTCTCCAACTGCAGAGACAGTATTACCATGTGGTCAGAATTCGGCAGCAAGACCGGCTACAATATCGGTCTGGACAGTGAACAGATCGTACAGCGTATCGGAGAAGTCAATGTTATTGATTATCATGGATTTGTCATCTATGATCCTGAACAGCAGAAGAAGTTGATCCGTAAAATCATCAACGACTACATTCCGGAACTTCTTCAGACATCGTTTGAAAAAATCCTGGAAGCCGGAGAAAAGGATCGGGAAGATCCGCTTTATCGAAAAGCCTGCCGCAAATTCCAGAAGATTGCAGCCGTGTATGCGATGTTTTTCAAACACGAAGCCTTCAAAGAAGAGCAGGAATACAGATTCATTTTTAAGAAACAGAAAGACACCGAAGTAAATTTCCGCGAAAAAGACGGATTCATGATCCCATTTATCAAGATCCAGTTAAGCGAAGAAAACCTTCCTGTCAAAGAGATCGTGGTAGCGCCACAAAACCATATCGACCTGGCTAAAAAAGGAATGGAATATATGATGAAGAGCAAAGGGTACGATGTACCAGTGCATCTGTCAGATATTAAACTAAGGTATTAAATTGAGAAAGTAAGATGAGAGAAAATATATAGTATTAAGAAGTGGGGATTCGGGGAAGTCGTATTCCCGAATCCCGCATTTGGACTTGTCAGAGTCTTGAATTTAAATCTCCATCATTCCGGACATGATACAGCCTCCGGCTGCTCCGCAGTCCAGAATGTCTGTGAACTGTGCCTGATCTATTTTAATTCCGCCGATTGCATAGACAGGGATATCGACTGCCCGGCATACATTCCGGAGAAAGTCCAGCCCTCTTGGTGGAAGGCCTTTTTTGCAGTCGGTTGCGTAGATGTGTCCGGCGGTAATGTATGTAGCCCCAAGTTTCTGCGCTTCGAGTGCGTCTTCTACAGAATGAACAGATGTCCCAATCTGGGAGAAGGATTTGAGGGTCACATCAGGCTGTTTCCTGCATTCTCGAAGCTGTGCGAGTGGCAGATGGATCGATGTGCAATGCAAATCGAGTGCCACCTTCCAGTAGGTATGGAGGATGCACGGCACCTGATAGGTGCCGCAGATCTCCAGAACTTGTTCTGCGAGAATGGCATATTCTTCTTCTGTCAGATCTTTTTCCCGCAGGATCAGTGCTCTTGGATGGAGCTGGCAGACCCGTTCGATCTGCTCTGAAAAAGGACGGGAACAAAGGTGCCGGTTGCTGACGGCAATAATTTCCCTACACATAGATATAATCACTCATGACAGGCTGCAGATCATTTTGAAGGAGCGCCTGATAAATCTCATCGACGGATCTGCCATCAGAAATCTCAAACTGATCATCCCCTTTATCCTCAATCTCTTCTACGTGGCTGCCAACTCCGGTGCTGACACCTGCGGAGATCTTGGTTGCTGCAATATTGACCAGATTATCACGTACACGGGCACATTCTCTGGTGGATATGGTAATGCTTGCAAATGGCATGAAGAGACGGTAAGCACATACGACCTGAAGCAGCTGTGGCTCGTGAACATCCATTGGATTGATCCGGTCGTTATTGATAATTGGACGCAGTCTCGGGCAGGAAAATGCAATCTCTGCGTGCGGATATTTTCTCTGCAGCAGATAGGCATGGTATCCGGTGGCGAATGCATCCTTGCGGAAATCATCTAATCCCAGAAGTGCACCGAATCCGACGCCTCGCATGCCGCCTCTGATCGCACGTTCCTGAGCGTTTACACGGTATGGGAAGATTCGCTTATGACCTGCCAGGTGGAGGGTTTCATATTTGTCTGAGTTGTAGGTTTCCTGGAATACGGTGACATAATCGGCACCGCATTTGTGCAGATAAGCATATTCATCAGAGTTGACCGGATAGATCTCAAGACCGATGACTTTGAAATATTTTCTCGCAATCTTACAAGCTTCTCCGATATACTCTACCGTGGATTTCTTACGGCTTTCTCCGGTCAGAATCAGAATCTCCTGCAGACCGGTTTTGGCAATTGCTGCCATCTCTTTTTCAATTTCATTTGGTTTCAGCTGTGCACGGTTGATCTTGTTATGGCAGTTGAATCCGCAGTAGATACAATAGTTTTCGCAGTAGTTGGCGATATAAAGCGGCGTAAACATATTGATACTGTTGCCGAAATGCTTGCGGGTCTCCATTCTTGCTGCCTGTGCGATATCTTCCAGAAGTGGAAGCGCGGCAGGAGAGAGGAGAGCTGCAAAATCTTCCGGTGTCTTTGTGTCATGTGCGAGTGCGCGCTTTACGTCTGCTTCTGTATATTTGTCATAATCATAGGCTTCCATAGCAGAGATTACCTGGTCCATGATATCGGATTCCAGTACTTCCATTCCAGGAAGATA
>JALEKG010000041.1 GCA_022769185.1 Dorea sp.
TTTTTCATGTATTCTTTTCCTGGGAACAGGGATGCTTTCACGGAAGCGATGGTATCTTTTTTGCCGCTTTCTGCAGCCGCAAGTGTAATGTTAGAACTGTGTTTTCGCTCCATCGTACTGTCACCGAAGATTCCGCTGTTCAGGAGATCCAGAAGAAGATTATCGCAATCTACATTATCTTTCTGCATCGAAGCCGGATAATGTGCTTTTGCATAAGAGAATCCAAGATACCGTTTCCCGATTTCAGTCAACCCATTCCAGAAGCCTTCCATCCGGAGGGCCTTTAATCTTCCTGAGATGTATTCCCAGTCAATTTCTTCTCCGTAATGTTCTGCCATCATCACCATGTCGCAGACCTGGCGGATTCCAAATCCTCCGTGCAGGAAGTGCTTAAGGCTGTGGCAGATCAGATAGAATAAATGTAGCGTTGGGTTCAGTGTCCAGACTTCCTGCCCCTGAATGTTTTCACAGATGCAGGTCTCTTGTGCGTCGGCGAATTCCTGATTCAGATGTCCGTAGGCACCGGATTCTTCTGCAAAGAGTGCGAAATGCATCTCGATATAGACTCCGTTATTCGGATTCATATACGGAATCTCCTGCGGAAGATGTTCTGTCTCAACGGATTCTCGCCGGAAGCCTTCTGACAGAAGGATCTCGTCACACAACGTGAAATCCTCTTTTCGCACCAGTATATCTTCATCCCCGGAGATCCGATAATCCGGATTTTCATAGAGATTTCTACAGATCATCCCTTTTACAATCAACGGACGAACGCCCTGTTCACACATCTTCCGATAGACACGTAAGAACCCGTCTGCCCGCTGCATCTGCATCATGACTTCACGCACAGTATAATTTTTGAATACTTTGACTAATTCTGCATACTCAGGCTCAGTAACCAACGGCTCTTTCCTGATCTGTTCGTAGACAGCTGCAGTCATGTTGTGAATTCCCGCCATCTGATATAATTCTTGCAGCTGTACGAATTTATCAGGAAAATGATATTCGGTTCCATGCATGAAGCTTTCCAGAATCTTCAGGAATTCTATTTGTGTCGTTGTTAACTTTTTTATTCCAGTACTTTTTCCAGACATTCCACTGCCTCCTTCGAGATATCACATCCCAGCTCATACACCGGAACTTCCGCGATCAACTCTTCTATCATATCCATGATCTTTATTTGGAATTCTGCATTCCACATATTTATTGTAATCTGCGCCATCAATTTCTGTACCGCTTGGAATCCGGTAAGCTTCTCCACCTGGTTTTCCCTGGCCTGGTGCAGCATCACAATTGCCTGTACCGGATATTCTTCGTTGCAGCAGATTCCGGAACTTCCGCAGACCGGCCATCCAAAAGCGTGCCAGCCATCCTTTTCCCTGATCAGGAGGGACCGGTCACCATTAACTGTCCTGGTTCCACGATACTTCTCCCACAGATCCGCCTGTGTTGATTTCCCGGTTTCGGAGGGTGCCGAAAAAAGAACGGCTTTCTCATCTTTGCACATATAAGCAGAATGCAGAATCATCGCATTATGCTTCAACATTAGTTTCTCCAGTGATAACAGTGATAAAAATATGGTTTCGTACTTTAACATCGGAGCAACTTCTCTCTCTACCCACACTCTGCTAAACGTGCCGCTCTCTTCAACCGAGATTCCGTAGGGCTTCTGCGCCCCCTGAAAGTTCAGGATCCTGCATTCTTTTTCCGCAGTACTAAGGACACACATCGTATCCCGTCTGATCTCCGACGCTTGAGCGAATTCTTCTCGAAGCATTTGTTCGATATCCTTCAGACAATCTGTATCATTGATCTGATAGATTCTGTCCATCTGATCGGATTCTTCCTGTTCATATGCAAACTTCTCCAGATTCTCCGGATGCGGCATCCCTTCCGGCATCTGTATCTCTATGACAGCATGTCCCAATCGATATCGACGCCTTTTTACATCTATTTCTTTTCTCTCTTTCATCGTTCTGTCTGCCATTACCAGGTCTTATCCTCTTTCGTACACTCTACAAATCCTGCCTGCACCAATTGAGAGATGAATCCGACCGCATCTCTTCTTGCTGTTTCTTCATCAATCTCATATTCTTCAAGAATCATCTCTATCATCGCATCCAGACTGTCTGCCTTCTCCATATTTTCCCAGATGAACTTCGCCGTATCACTCATCGTGATCAATCCATTAAATTCCTGTGTGGTCGCCCCTGTTGGAACCAGAACACACTCCCCTGCGATATCTCTTAAGATAAATTCTTTTGCTATTTTCATAATCTACATATCCTCCACTGTTTCGTTTCTTTCCTAATTCAAAATATACCTTATTCGTAGTTCTCCTACTTACGTCCAGCTATGTTCTTTTCTATGATAACACCCGTCTTCTTCTTGTGCAAGTTTCAGAATTCCTTCTGTTTTCATGTTTATTCGATACTTTTTTCACAACTATTTGGTTGCATAAAATATAATTATCGATTATCTGACAATATATTCCATTTCACGTCGAATTATGTCAATTTCGTAGTTTCTTTTTGAAATATATGGTATATTAAAGTTGAACACTAGCCAGCTATTCTTAGCAAAACTGGTTGTTCAGGGGAGGAGGAAAAAGTGCATGATTATTTCCATCTGCGATCTGAATGTAGCAGACGTGACTCAAACAACCAAACTCTTAGACGCAAGTATGAAGAAATACATGATCAAAGATTCTTTCCTTAAAGTCGACACCTTTACTTCGGCCGATGAACTGCTGGCCTCCCAGAAGGATTACACCCTCATCTTTCTGGGGATTAAGTTACCCGGCACCAATGGCCTGGAAGCTGCAAGACAATTAAAAAAGCGTAAGAATCCACCCATTATTATCTTCACTACCGTCAGCCCCGACCATTGCCTGGAAAGTTATGATCTTGGAGTCGAAGGATATCTATTGAAGCCCATTTCCGAGGAAAAATTCGACAAAATATTTTCTCGATATCTGCTTCCGGCATTTCCACCGCCTGATACTTTAAACATCTATTCGAACCGGTTGCTTTTCCATATTCCGGTTCGGGAGATATATTATATCGAAAGTGTTGGACGGAAATGTATTATCCATACTTCCAACCAGGTATACGAGACGAATTTGGCCCTGAATTCGATCGAAACAACCTTAAGTAATGCTTTTTTTGTTCGATGCTATCGGAGCTATCTGGTTAACATGAATTACATTCAAGCAATCCTCGATCTGGAGATTCTTCTTAGAAACGGAGAGCGGATTCCTCTAACGTTAAGAAAGCGGAGTTTTCTAATTAAGACTTACAGCAGATTTTTAACTCAAAAGTCGTTAAACCAGAACGGATCCAGCAAAATCTAAACGCACAACATGTAGACAACACCCAAAAAATAATGGCAGCCTTACAGATTCAGAACGAACCCCGTAAGGCTGTCATTATTCATTTTGTAATATGAAGAACCGCAATCTCCGGGATATTATTGATTCTCGGCAGTATTTCCCCGTGGCTTCCCAGTCCGCTGGTTACAAAGATATGCATCTGGTCTTTCTGATACATCCCATGGATATATTCTGGAAAATACCCCTGATCCCCGCCAAAGACTCCGCCAAGAAAAGGAATTACAACCTGACCACCATGGTCATGTCCGCTGATCACCAGATCCACATCCCACACAGACGACGCATTTCCAAAGATAAAGCTATCTGGTCGGTGAGCCATCATAATCTTCAGATGATCTGTATCCTGGTAATCTTCCAGAAACGACCGGATCTCCGGATCAACCGCTTCTACAGAATCCTCTCCGTCCAGACCGAATGCATAATCATACATCGCGCCGAGCCTTATCACTTCTCCTTTGATCTGAATATCCTGATATTCCAGATCCAGACATACTGCCCCGGCTTCTGAGAGCTCCTGCATAAGTTCCGGATGTCCGTCTTCCATATAAGCGATCTCGTGATTCCCCAGTGCATAATACACCGGAGCTATATCACAAAGCGCACGGACCAGATCCACCGGAACAGA
>JALEKG010000088.1 GCA_022769185.1 Dorea sp.
TCAAGAAAACTACTAGCTTTCTTATCCCTTTTACTGTTTCTAGGTCGACATTTTCATGTCTTCGTTCTGAATTTTTCTCTTAAAGAAATCTTCAGGGTTGTTGTCTATTGTTTAATTATCAAGGTTCTTTGTTGCTGTCTCTCACGAGTCAGCTTAAACATAATACCATGGTTATTATAAAGTGTCAAGACTTTTTTCATCTTTTTTTACTTTTTTTCTACAACCTTTTTATCAAGTATTATATTTCATGTTCCAGAACTTTTTACCATACATAAAGTAAAGAATCAGTTCTATCTTAGCCATAAAAAACTGTCTGAAACTGTTTTTGTCTCAGACAGACAATATCGGCTAACGGAGAAAGAGGGATTTGAACCCTCGCGCCGGTCACCCGACCTACACCCTTAGCAGGGGCGCCTCTTCAGCCTCTTGAGTATTTCTCCAGCAGAAGTTATTATACTAGACCTTATTCTTAATGTCAATCATTTTTTTATTTATTTTTATCTTACTGAAGTGAAAGGTTTATTTCCACTTTGAAGGAGGGAAAGTGGATTTTAGTCTTACACCTATTTCCACTTCCACAAATGTTGCTTTTAGTCTTACACTTTATATACCTGACAGTTGCCGGAAAGGCAGGTATATATATGAGCAACTCAAATGCTTTTTCTCATTTAACTTTAGAAGAAAGACGTATCATCCTTACTGGGATCGTTAATGGTTCCATCAAAACTGCAATTGCACAAACCATTGGCAAAGACAAATCTACTGTAGGCAAAGAAATTATGCTTCACAGAACTCTTACCCATAAATGTAAGATGCCTCTGGAATGTAATAATTACCGAAAATGTCCTTTTAACCGTCAGTGCTCTTTAGATTGTCCTGAGTATGTGCCTTTCCGCTGTTCAAGACGTGACCGCACTCCTGGTGCCTGCAACGGCTGTTCCAACTGGTCTCGCTGTAGATTTGACAAATATCAGTATTGTCCCGAAGATGCCCAGATGGATTACCGCTCCACCCTTATTGATTCCAGACAAGGCGTAAATCTCACTTCTCAGGAAGCGAAAGCCATGGCTGACATCATCAAACCTTTGTTGAAACAGGGACAATCCCCTTTTCAGATTCTCTCAAATCATCCGGAATTAGGTATCTCCGAAAAGACTCTTTACAACTACATTGAAAACGATGTTTTCCACGAAATCGCTGGAATTACGGTGATGGATTTGCGCCGTCAGGTATCACGCAAGATTTCCAAAAAGAAGTCCAAAGGATACAAAAAGCGCGTCGACCGCAAATATCTTCAGGAACGTACCTACAAAGATTACAAAGAATACACATCCGAAAATCCAGATGTTTTTATTACACAGATGGACACTGTTTATAATGACGAAACAAACGGTCCCTTTATCCAAACCTTCAAGTTTGTGAATGCAGGGATTCTCTTTGGAATCTATCACGAAACAAAAACAGCCCAGTCCATGAAGGAAGGAGTGGATCTTTTGGAATCCATCTTGGGGACAGAACTTTTCAGAAAATATGTCCATATCCTGCTCACAGACCGAGGTTCTGAATTTACTGCTGCAGATGCCATGGAAACATCTTCTGATGGCACAAAGCGAACCAGGGTGTTTTACTGTGATCCTATGCAGTCTGGACAGAAAGGCACTTTGGAAAACAAGCATATCGAGCTCAGATATGTGCTTCCAAAAAGTACAGACTTAAGGGCATTAGGGCTTGTGGACCAGGCTGCTCTCAACCTAACACTCAGTCATGTGAATTCAGCTCCTGTTGAAATACTCGGTGGAAAGAGCCCACTTGACCTGGCTGATTTCATGTACCATGATCTTTATGAAAAGTTGGATGTATTCGGCATTCATAAAATAGAGAAAGATAAGGTTATTCTCAAACCTTACCTTCTCAAAAAATAAATATTTACAGGCGGCTGTCAGGACGGCTCCATATGCTTATTATCCAAGTGGAATTTAGTCCTACACCCCAAAAAAGTGTTCCCAAAGTCCGCTCTTTTGTCATGCAATGAAATGTTGTTAAAATCCTGTTCTGATTGCCTCTGTGACTTTAAGTGTAACACTAATTTCCTCTTTCGTATAGAAAAAAAGTAGCATTTACCCTATTCTGTAAGAGTAAATGCTACTTCGAAAATAAGCATTTTCAAAGTGGAAATAAACTTTTCACTTCAGCTTATTTTTATCTTAATCTTGATTTCTGTATAGGTTGATTCAAAAATATTATTAAAAATTCTTTTTATTACAAAGTCTAAATAATAACTTGAATTTCCACAAAAACAGCCAGGAATAATACTTTACACAATCATCACAGCTTTTTCCAAGGGTGGAATGTATAATTTCCGAAAAAGCATTTTGAATTAGAATGCGTAAAACATCAAATACTGGCTGTTATATTTTTATTATATACATAATATCTTATAATTTGCACTACTTTTTTTATTTTCTTTTATCATTTTGTATTATTCTGAATTGTTTTTTCTATTCTTTCTTTTACAATAGATGCTATTTCTGTGGTCTTCATATTTTTATACTCTTCATAATATAACGGTTTTAGAAAATGTACTTGTACCGTTACAGGATTAATGGAACTAGTATCAAACGGTTTAAATGAATCTATTAAAGCCACTGGAACAATCGGGCATTTTGCTTTGGTTGCGGCTTTAAAACTTCCACCTTTGAATTCTCCAGGATGATTTCCTTTTTTAGAACGTGTTCCTTCAGCAAATATTAAATAATTTCTCCCTTTTTTTACTTCATTTGCTACATCTATAATTACCTGCATTGCCTGACGTACATCTTCTCTGTCTAGCATATATGCTCTCATACATGCAAATACTTGCTTTAAAAACTGAATATTGGCAACTTCTTTTTTGGCTACAACAGAAAATGGATATGGACATACATCTACAATCGCCAGAACATCATATAATCCCTGATGATTCGGGAAAAACATAAATCCACTTTTATCTGGAATATTTTCTAACCCATGAGCATCAATTGTAACATTTCCCCCTTTATTTGCACGATGACAAATAAACTGAAGCATTTTATAATGTTCTTCTTCTGTATACTTTTCCACGTGACGTGCATGATAACATAATTTTATCCACATAAAAGGAACAAGTACAATATTTCGAAATACCATCAATAATATTCGTTTCATATTTTTTGGTACTCCTTTATCGCAGTTTCATATAAATTATTTCCTTCACAATCTGCAACAACAATAACTGGAAAATTTTCCACTTCCAGTTTCCGGATTGCTTCTGTTCCAAGGTCCTCATATGCAACAACTTCTGAAGCTTTGATACATTTTGACAATAAAGCTCCTGCTCCTCCAACTGCTGCAAAGTATACACTTTCATTTCTTACTATAGCTTCCAATACTTCCTTACTTCTTTTTCCTTTTCCAATCATGGCTGTCAGTCCAAGATCTAGAAGCCTTGGTGCATATTTATCCATACGACTTGCAGTTGTTGGACCAGCAGAACCAATTGGACGACCTTCTCTGGCCGGAGATGGTCCCATATAATAAATTACCTGATTTTTTATATCTATAGGAAGCTCTTCACCTTTCAGAAGTGCTTCATCCATACGTTTATGTGCTGCATCTCTTGCAGTATAAATAGTTCCTGTAATGTATACATAATCACCCGCACGAAGTGAACGAGAAATTTCTTTTGAAATCGGTGCATTTATATGTTTATCCATATCTATACCTCTCTGATAATGTGTCTGTTTACATGACAGCAAATATTAATTCCTACCGGAAGACCTGCAATATGGGTAGGATAAGTATTTATATTTACTGCAAGTGCAGTTGTACTTCCTCCAAGACCGCCTGGACCGATTCCAAGTCTATTAATCTTATCCAACATTTCTTCTTCCAAATCATTGACCCATGGAATCTCAGAATGAGAACCTACTTCCCTGGTTAAAGCTTCTTTTGCCATAAGTGCACATTTTTCAAAGGTTCCGCCAATTCCGACTCCAACTACCATCGGTGGACATGCATTAGGACCTGCATCCTTCACTGCAGTCAGAATTGCATTTTTTACACCTTCCACTCCATCTGACGGTTTTAACATAAAAACACGACTCATATTCTCACTTCCAAAGCCTTTAGGTGCAACTTTTATTTTTACTTTCTCTCCTTGTACAATACTATAATGAATAATCGCTGGAGTATTATCTTTTGTATTTTCACGAATAATAGGATCTCCAACCACTGATTTTCTCAAAAAACCATCTACATATCCCTGACGTACGCCCTCATTAATTGCATCTTCTAAAATTCCGCCTTCAAAATGAACCTCTTGTCCAATTTCCATAAAAATAACAGCCATTCCCGTATCCTGACAAATCGGAATCATATCCTCAGAAGCAATTTTCAGATTCTCCTGAAGCTGATTTAAAATCTGCTTACCAAGAGGCGCTTTTTCAGTATCAGCGGCTCTTTTCATCGCAGCATCCATATCCTTTGAAAGATAATGGTTCGCTTCTATACACATCTCTTTGATATACTTCGTAATCTCATTGACGTCAATTGTACGCATCATAATCCTCCTGAACTTTTTAATCTGTATTACCTTCTTTTTACAGTATAATACAAAAAAAGGGACAGGGCAATTTTAATTTGGGACGGAGGATTTTTAAAAATCCCCCGTCCCAAATGATATATAAATGTATCCGCTGCAGTGTAACAAGAACAACCATTCCACTAAAAAACATAATATACAAAAAAAACTTTAAATAAAATTTATATTGAGCTAAAATATGAATTAGGGACAGGGGTTTAATCATTTGGGACACCCTATTTTTAATTTGGGACGGAGAATTTTAAAAAAACCTCCGTCCCCGAAGGAGGTTTTTATGACAACAAATATTAATATGGAACTCTTACAGAAGGATGCGGTAGACATTTTTAATCAAGGTTTTGCCTGTTCTGAGTCCGTGATCTATGCAATTCGAAAGCATTTTGAACTGGATATGTCTGACGATGCAATTGCGATGAGTTCTGGATTCCCGTGGGGACTTGGAGGCGGAGGATGTATCTGTGGAGCTTTGGCTGGCGGCACTATGTGTCTTGGCTATTTCTTTGGGCGTACTACTCCGGGAGATGCCAAGATTAGCAGATGTTTTGATTTAACAAATGAACTTCATGATTTCTTTAAAGAGAATTGTGGTGCTACTTGTTGCCGGATTCTTACAAAAGGGAAAGAAAAAAATTCTCCTGAAAGAAAAGCTCAATGCACACAATTTGTTTCTCTTACAGTCAAAAAAGTTGCTGAAATTATTATCCGTGAACTTGAAAAAGACAATGCCTAAAAGGGACAGGAGTTTTCCCTTTTGGGACATCACATTTTAAATTGGGGATGATGCTTGTTACTGTCATTCCACCTCGCATATGCAGATATCATAAAGACTGGCAGATAATAGCTTTTATACTTCAGCTATTATCTGCCAGTCTTTTCTTTCTCAGTGACAAAAATTCTAATCTATCACTCTTATTCTGATTTTTTCTACCCTTCTAAACTTTCACTTTCCTCAGATTCAGTTGTTATTTCATTCTCTGACGTTTCTTCACTCTCATCGCCTTTTCTTACTTTTGCGATACTAGCAACGACTTCGCCTTCCTTCAGATTAATGAGTTTTACTCCTGAAGTTACTCGTCCTAATACAGAGATTCCATCACATTTCATACGGATAATGATTCCTCCGGTGTTAATAATCATAATTTCATCATTATGATTAACGGCTTTAACACCAACTACATTACCGGTCTTTTCCGTGATCTTGTAACATTTCACACCTTTTCCGCCACGGTTCTGTACAGTAAATTCATCGATTGAGGTCCGTTTTCCCATACCTTTTTCAGATACGATCAGAAGGTCGTTTCCTTGAGAATCTAGCTGCATTCCGATTACTTCATCGCGGTCAGACAGATTCATTCCACGAACTCCCATAGACGTTCTTCCTGTAGGACGGACGTCTCTCTCATTAAATCGGATACATTGTCCATATTTTGTCACCATGAACACATCTTTATCGTTATCTGTATATTTTACTTCGATTAACTCATCTTCTTCCCGCAATGTGATAGCTGCAAGTCCTGTCTTCCTTACATTTGCATATTCTACGATAGGAGTTTTCTTAATCAGGCCTTTTCTTGTTGCCATCAGAAGATATTCTCCTTCTCTGTATGCATCGATTGGGATGACTGCGCTGATCTTTTCTCCTGGCATCATTTGCAAAAGATTTACAATGGCTGTACCTCTTGAAGTGCGGCTGGATTCTGGAATTTCATATGCCTTCATGCGATATACACGTCCGGTATTCGTAAAGAACATCAGATACTGGTGGGTATTCGTCATAAAAAGTTCTTCTACATAATCTTCATCCAGTGTCTGCATTCCTTTGATTCCTTTTCCACCACGTTTCTGCGCTTTAAAAGTATCATTGGACATTCTCTTGATATATCCAAGTTTTGTCATAGTAATTACAACATCTTCCCTTGGAATCAAGTCTTCCATGGAAATATCAAATTCATCAAACCCTATAGAAGTTCTTCTTTCATCTCCGTATTTATCCCGGATCACAATGATTTCTTCTCTGATGACTCCTAAAAGAAGCTTTCTATCCGCCAGAATTGCTCTTAAATGTTCAATCTGTTTCATCAGCTCCTGATATTCTGCTTCCAGTTTTTCTCTTTCCAGACCTGTCAGAGCACGAAGTCTCATATCAACGATTGCCTGTGCCTGTACATCGGTCAGACCAAATCTCTCCATCAATTCTGACTTTGCAATCTGCACGGTCTGGGAACCTCTGATAATCTTAATAACTTCATCAATATTATCAAGTGCAATTAACAATCCTTTTAAAATATGAGCTCTTTCTTCTGCTTTATTCAGTTCATATTTCGTACGTCGTGTCACAACTTCTTCCTGATGCAGAAGATAATAATTCAGCATCTCCATCAGGTTCATGACTTTCGGCTGATTATTAACCAGTGCAAGCATAATCACACCAAAAGTGTCCTGCAGTTGTGTATGTTTATATAACTGATTTAAAATGACATTGGCATTGGCATCTCTTCGAAGTTCAATGACAACTCTCATACCTTCACGGCTGGACTGATCACTTAAATCCGTAATACCATCGATTTTCTTATCTCTGACAAGCTCTGCAATTTTCTCAATCAGCCTTGCTTTATTTACCATAAATGGAAGTTCTGTTACAATGATTCTGCTCTTTCCATTTGGCAATGTTTCAATATCAGTAACCGCACGTACACGGATCTTTCCACGACCGGTACGATATGCTTCTTCAATTCCTCTGGTTCCAAGAATCATACCACCAGTTGGAAAATCAGGACCCTTGATAATTTTCAAAATCTCTTCTATGATTGTCTCTTCTTTATCCTCAATCTGATCATCAATGATCTTAACTACTGCATTAATAACTTCTTTCAGATTGTGAGGCGGTATATTTGTTGCCATACCAACTGCTATACCGGAAGTACCATTGACCAGAAGATTTGGAAATCTCGACGGAAGCACCGTAGGTTCCTTTTCTGTCTCATCAAAGTTTGGAATAAAATCAACCGTATCTTTATTGATATCAGCTGTCAGCTCCATAGATATCTTACTCAGTCTTGCTTCCGTATAACGCATGGCAGCTGCACCGTCACCATCCACAGAACCAAAGTTTCCATGTCCGTCAACAAGTGGGTACCTGGTTGACCATTCCTGCGCCATATTGACCAATGCTCCATAAATAGAACTGTCACCATGCGGATGATATTTACCCATAGTATCACCGACAATACGGGCACATTTTCTATGTGGCTTATCCGGTCCGTTATTCAGTTCGATCATAGAATAAAGAATTCTTCTCTGAACCGGTTTCAAACCATCTCTTACATCTGGCAGTGCTCTGGAAGCAATAACGCTCATAGCATAGTCGATATAGGAGGTTTCCATCGTTTTTTTCAAATCCACTTCATGGACTTTGTCAAATATATTATCTTCCATTTTCTATCCTCCTACACATCCAGATTTTTAACGTATTTTGCATTTTCTTCAATAAATTCACGTCTTGGTTCCACTTTATCACCCATTAAAGTGGTAAATGTAAGATCTAGCTCACTTGTTGTCTCTTCATCCATCGTCACACGAAGAAGAATTCTGTGTTCCGGATCCATAGTCGTATCCCACAACTGTTCTGCATCCATTTCACCAAGACCTTTATAACGCTGAATCTTGTTATTACCGTCACGTCCAACTTCTCTCAGAATATTGTCCAGCTCTTCGTCACTGTATGCATACCAGGTTTTCTTATTCTTCTCCAGCTTATAGAGAGGTGGCTGAGCCAGATATACATATCCCTCTTTAATCAGATCAGGCATAAAACGATACAGGAAAGTAAGAAGTAGTGTACTGATATGAGCACCATCTACATCGGCATCTGTCATAATAATAATCTTGTGATACCGGAGCTTTGAAATATCAAAATCTTCATGGATTCCTGTTCCAAATGCAGTAATCATTGCCTTAATTTCTGCATTTCCATATATCTTATCAAGCCTTGCTTTTTCTACATTCAATATTTTACCACGAAGTGGAAGAATCGCCTGTGTCGCACGGTCTCTTGCCGTCTTCGCAGAACCACCTGCAGAATCTCCCTCAACAATATATATCTCACAATTCTTAGGATCCTTATCAGAACAATCTGCAAGTTTTCCGGGAAGTGCCATACTATCCAGTGCTGATTTTCTTCTGGTAAGATCTCTTGCTTTTCTTGCAGCTTCTCTTGCACGCTGGGACATTACGGATTTTTCAACAATTACCTTCCCAACTGCGGGATTTTGTTCGAGAAAGATTTCCAGCTGCTTGCTCACGATATTATCAACAGCACCTCTTGCCTCACTGTTTCCAAGCTTCTGCTTTGTCTGTCCTTCAAACTGAGGATCTTCAATCTTAACACTGATGATAGCAGTCAGACCTTCTCTGATGTCTTCACCGGAAAGATTAGGCTCACTGTCTCTTAAAAGTTTGTTTTTTCTGGCATAGTCGTTAAAGGTCTTAGTCAATGCATTTCTGAATCCTACGACATGAGTTCCTCCTTCTGGAGTTGTAATATTATTCACAAATCCATAGGTATTATCGCTGTATGAATCATTGTGCTGCATTGCAACTTCAACGGATACATTATTGACCATTCCTTCACAATAAATGATATTTTCATACAGAGGAGTTGCACTTTTATTCAAATACTGAACAAATTCTTTAATTCCTCCTTCATAGTGAAATGTTTTTTCCACCGGCTCTTCCGGCCTTTCATCACATAAAACAATTTTCAAACCTTTTGTAAGGAATGCCATTTCGCGGAAACGCTGTTTTAATACATTAAATTCAAATACCGTATCTTCAAATATAGTGTCATCAGGGAGAAATGTAACTTTTGTTCCTGTTTTCTGCGAATCACAATCCCCGATCACTGCCAGTTTTTCCACTACTTTTCCACGTTCATAACGCTGTTTGTATATTTTACCTTCATGGCAGATTTCTACTTCCAGCCAATTAGAAAGTGCATTTACAACAGAAGCTCCAACACCATGAAGACCACCGGATACTTTATATCCTCCTCCGCCAAATTTTCCACCTGCATGAAGAACAGTAAATACTACTTCTACTGCAGGAAGACCTGCTTTATGGTTGATACCGACCGGAATTCCACGTCCGTTATCTACAACTGTTACTGAATTGTCTTTATGAATACTTACATAGATCGTGTCACAGAAGCCCGCCAGTGCCTCGTCCACAGCGTTATCCACAATCTCATATACCAGATGGTGGAGACCCCTTGATGAAGTGCTACCAATATACATGCCAGGTCGTTTCCTGACGGCCTCAAGGCCTTCCAGTATCTGAATTTCATCGGCACCATATTCGTGCTGTACTTTTTCTGTCCCCATTCTAATCCTCCTAGTTTTCTCTCGCTACCTGTCCATTTTGGACATGAAATACTTTGTTTATAGAAAAACGATGATTTACAAAATCCTCCACACCTGTACAGGTAATCAGAGTCTGTATATCATGTATACTATCTAACAGATAGTTTTGCCTGTGTTTATCAAGTTCAGACAATACATCATCCAGTAATAATACCGGTGTATCATGGATTATATTTTTTACCAGCTCTATTTCCGACAGCTTCAGTGAAAGAGCCGCTGTTCTCTGCTGTCCCTGGGAACCATATTTTCGAATATCCATATCACCAATCATAAAACAAATATCATCTCTGTGAGGTCCAACCGAAGTACTCTTAATCCTGAAATCTCTTTCTCTGCTTCGGTTCAGCGCCTGCTCCAGTGTAAATTCACCATTACTGGGTTCATAAATAACCTTGAGTTCTTCTCGCCCTCCGGTCAGTTTTCTATGTATGGAAGAAATGATTTTATTAATCTCTTCCACAAATTCTCTTCTTCTTTCTATAATTTTGTTTCCATACTGGATCAGTTGTATTTCCCATATATCAAGTGTATCTGCAAGATTTTTCTGACCTGTGAATCCCATTTCTTTCAAAAGATGATTTCTCTGATTCACTATCCGGTTATAATTTGACAGATTATTCAGATATACTTTATCAAGCTGTGAAAGCTCCAGGTCAATAAATCTTCTTCTCTCAGAAGGCCCGTTTTTTATGATATTGAGATCTTCCGGAGAAAAAAATACAAGATTCACAATACCAAATAATTCACTGGCTCTTCGTATCGGCATTTTATTAATAGCAATTCCCTTTGGACTGCTTTTTTTTAAATGCATATCCAGCTGGTAACTGATTCCATTTTTTTCAACGATAGTTTCGATATGAGATTCCTCACATCCAAAACGAATCATATCTTTGTCTTTTGCTCCCCTGTGAGATTTTGTGGTACCGGACAGATAGACAGCTTCCAGAATATTCGTCTTTCCCTGCGCATTATTTCCGTAGAAAATATTGGTAGAACCATCAAAATCCATTTTCAGAAGTTCATAGTTTCTGAAATTTTTTAATTTCAAAGACTTAATCTGCAATTCTTATTTCTTCTCCATCAAATATTACAATGTCTCCGGCATACAGCTTACGGCCCCGGCGGGTATCCGTCTCCCCATTTACCAGAACCAGCCCTTCCTGAATTACTTCTTTTGCTTCCACACCAGATTCAACCAGGCCAGCCGCTTTTAAAGCCTGTCCCAGTTTGATATATTCATCTCTCAATCTTATTGTCGCCATTTTCTTTCACTCTCATTTCATTCAGAATTTATAGATTTATGCAGCTGCGTTAAAATTGACCGGAAGAATCAGATAGATATAATTTTCCTCATCGTCCTTAATAAAGCAAGGTGCCTTTGCATTCATAAGATACAAAGTAACTTCTTCATCATCAATAACACGGAGAGCATCAATTAAAAACTTTGGATTAAATCCGATCAACAAATCCTTGCCTTCTTTAGTAATCATAATTTCTTCATTCATAGACCCAATCTGTGATTTGATCTTCAGCTCCATCAATTCATCTCCGATATTGATAATAATTGGTTTTTTATCCCCCTCTTTTACCAGGAGTGTAGCACGGTCAATGCAACTCAATAATTCTTTTTTATTAATTCTTACTTTTGTCTCATAATCACTGGAAAGCATCTGATCAATTCTGAAATATTCTCCTTCAATCAATCTTGAAACAACAATCGTATTATCAAATTCAAATACAATATGATTGTTTGTATACGAAATATCAACCATACTTTCAGCTTCACCAGAAAGTATCTTACTGATTTCAATCAATGTTTTTCCTGGAACTACCAGTTTTTTATCTGTAACATTATCTTTCAATTCTACTTTTCGAATAGAAATCCTATGTCCGTCAAGAGAAATCACTCTCAGTTTGTTATCCTTGATTTCAAATAATTCACCCGTCATTAATTTATTACTCTCGCTGTCTGAGATAGAAAATATAGTCTGCCGGATGATTTCTTTTAGTGTAAACTGAGAGATTTCAATAGAATCTTCTTTTTCGATGATTGGAAGATAAGAAAATTCATCTCCTGGTTTTCCTGAAATATCAAATTTTGCTTTTTCACAGGTAATTATTGTCTGAAGATTTTCATTTGTTTCAATGGTAACTTCATTATCAGGAAGTTTTCGTACAATCTCAGAAAAGATTTTTGCATCTATTGCAATCATTCCTCTGTCAATGATCTCGCCTTCAATTTCCGTTTGTATTCCAAGTTCCATATCATTAGCTGTTAATTTAATAATATCTGTTGTTGCATCGATCAGAATACATTCCAGAATCGGCATTGTAGTTTTAGATGGTACAGCTTTCGATACAATACTGACTCCCTTCACGAGATTAGATTTACTGCAAATTATTTTCATGTGTATAACTCCTTTCGTGGGGTGCGTAATAAATAAAATATATAAAAAAATTACGTATTCGTCTTATTAGGGCTTGTGGATAAGAGGAAAAGTGCCTTGAGCCCTTAAAAAATCATTATTTCCGGCTTTGATATCTCTGTGGAATATGACAGGATTAGGTGTGGATGTTTTGGGGAAAACTTTTCTTTTTCCACAGATTTATTTCTGGAGAAATATGTTTTCCCATACTTATTCCACACTTATCCATAGCTTGTCCACAGAGTTATTCACATTATGTGGGATTGATTTTCTTCTTTATTATATTAATTGTATTGGAAAGTGTCTCGTCTGTGGAAAGTTCGGAATCTATTTTTTCAATTCCATGCTTAATAGTAGAATGGTCTTTTCCACCGAGTATGACACCAATTCCTTTCAGTGAGGTATCCGTCATACTTCGAATCAGGTACATTGCAATCTGTCTCGGATATACGATTTCTGCATTTCTTTTATTTCCTTTTAAATCACAAATAGATACTCCAAAATGTTCGGAAACAATATCCAGGATCAGTTCCGGTGTAACTTCTCTCTTATTTTCAGAAGAAATAATATCTTTTAAAGCTTCTGCCGCAAGAGCGATATCGATCGGTCCGTTGTTATTCAGCTTATATAAAGCAATCAATTTGTTTAAAGAACCTTCCAGTTCACGGATATTGGTTTTTACATTAGTTGCAATATATTCCAGTACGTCTTTTGGAATATTGTATTTTTCCAGATTATCCAGTTCAATTTTCTTTTGAAGAATTGCCATACGGGTTTCATAATTCGGGGAAGAAATATCTGCAATCAATCCCCACTCAAAACGGGTACGGAGTCTTGCTTCCAGAGTTTCAATATCTTTCGGTGGTTTATCACTGGAGATAATGATCTGTTTTCCAGAAGTATGAAGATGGTTGAAAGTATGAAAGAATTCTTCCTGTGTACTTTCTTTACCTATAATAAATTGAATATCATCAATCAGAAGTACGTCATTATTACGATATTTATCGCGGAATTGAGACATTGCAGATTCATTTCCTGCGGTTTTACCATTTTTCAGAGCTTCAATCAATTCATTGGTAAATGTTTCGCTGGTAACATATAGTACTTTCTTTTTCGGATTTTTATCCAGAATAAAATGTGCGATAGAATGCATCAAATGTGTTTTTCCGAGTCCTACACCTCCATATAAAAAGAGAGGATTGTAGACTTCACCCGGTGATTCGGCAACTGCAAGTGAAGCTGCATGGGCAAAATTATTATTTCCACCGACTACAAAAGTGTCAAAAGTGTATTTAGGATTTAATCCAGCTTTTTCAGCTGCGGTTTTTGTCCGTTTCTTTTGATTGGCTTCTATGGACATGTTCTGTATTTCATTTAATCGGTCATCATCTTCTGAGAGAAATACAACTTCATATTCAATTCCAGTAATTTCTGCAATACATACTTTTAACGGAAGAAGGTATTTTTTTTCAATATATTCTACACTTGCATTCATATTAACCAATATAAATACAGTATTATCCACTACATCATATACCTTTAGAGGCTGAATCCATGTGGTAAATGAAACGTTGGATAATTCATGTTCTACCCTAAGATGTTCAATAATTTCCAGCCATTTTTCCTTCACTATGTTCATTCCAATTAAACTCCTAATCTGTCTGATTCATGGATTTCTACATAAAAACCCACTCTTCTATATTCTACATCAAAAAGAGAATTTAAGCAATCTTTAATCATTGTGGATAACTTTATACACAGAATAAAATGGCTTATTTTCAAGAAAAAATTAGAAAAAAATATGATATCCACATGTTTTCCACAAAAATCCCGTATGTTATCCACATTTTGTGGATAAATTAATCAATAAAAATACAGGTTTTGCTTGACGTAGAGCCTTTTTTTTAATATAATCAAAAATGATGTCTTAGGAAAAATCGGGAATAATCCCTTGAAAAATATGAGGAGGTGGATATCTATGAAAATGACATTCCAGCCAAAAAAGAGACAGAGAGCTAAAGTACATGGCTTCAGATCAAGAATGAGCACTGCAGGTGGAAGAAAAGTACTTGCAAGCAGAAGAGCAAAGGGAAGAAAGAGATTATCAGCGTAGGCCGCATGTATGTGGCCTTTTCTTCTCGGTAAATTAGGAGAATCAGACAATGAAATATTCCGAATCACTGAAAAAAAATAAAGATTTTCAGAATGTGTATAAGAAAGGAAAGTCTTATGCAAATAAGTATCTGGTAATGTATGTGTTAGAAAACCAGACAGATCAGAATCGATTGGGAATATCTGTAAGCAAAAAAGTAGGAAACAGTATAGTACGGCACAGATTGACAAGATTGATCAGAGAAAGCTATAGATTACAAGAAGAAAGATTCAGATGTGGATTAGATATAGTTGTGATAGCAAGAATAGGCGCTAAAGGAAAGAATTATAAAGAAATTGTCAGCGCAATGCTCTATCTGGGTCATCTTCATGAAATTATAGATGAAAGTGGTAATGTATTATGAAAAAGATTCTGTTAAAATGTATCAGATTCTATCAAAGATATCTTTCCGTGCTAAAAGGAGGATCTACCTGTAAGTTTTATCCAACATGTTCTCAATATGCTGTTGAAGCAATTGAAAAATACGGAGCACTTAAAGGTGGATTTTTAGCAATAAAAAGGATATTAAGATGTAATCCGTTTACCATGGGAGGTTACGACCCTGTTCCTTAAAAAAGATTTACAACTACATATGGAGGAAAAAAGCTATGGTACCAAGTTTATTGACTGCCGCTAACTGGCCAATTGTTGGACAGATATGCTGGCTCTTAGGTAAAGTAATGAACTTTATCTATAATTTTCTGGACAAAGTATTGCCAAGTGATGCTGGACTGGTTGGGTTATCAATCATTATATATACATTTTTTGTATATACACTGATGCTTCCGTTAACTTTAAAGCAGCAGAGAACATCTAAGATGTCATCGGTTATGAATCCGGAGATTCAGGCAATTCAGAAGAAGTACAAGAATAAACGTGATGAAGCTTCTATGATGAAGCAGCAGGAAGAGATTCAGCAGGTGTATGATAAGTATGGAACTTCCATGACTGCAGGCTGCCTTCCAATGCTGATTCAGATGCCGCTGCTGTTTGCATTGTATCCGGTTATTTATAGTATTAGTGACTATGTTCCTGCTATCAAGTCAGCTCCGGCTGCTGTTAATATATTCCTTACAATTCCGGATCTTACAATTGCACCTATTACGATGATCAAAAATAGTGGAAGTTATGGTTTCTCTCCGGTAATCATTATTATTACTGCAGTTTTACTTCCGGTGCTTTCCGGTTTGACACAGTATTTAAGTATTAAGCTTTCACAGGCTGTATCAGGACAGCAGATTGATAAGGATAATCCGATGGCAAGCACGATGAATACAATGAATATTACTATGCCGTTATTTTCTGTATTCATGGTATTTACGCTTCCTACAGGTATTGGTCTTTACTGGATTGTCAGCGCCCTTGTAAGATGTTTCCAGCAGGTACTGATCAACAAACATCTTAAGAGTATTTCTGTAGAAGAAATTCTTGAGAAAAATAAAGAAAAAGCTGCTGAAAAACGTCAGAAACGCGGAGAAAAGGCTGAACGAATCAATGCAATGGCTCAGGCAAATGCAAAGAGTATTAAAGATTCTGCAAAAAGCGGAAATTCACGGATGACGGACAAAGAAAGAGAAGAGAAACTTGCTCAGGCAAAGAAAAAATCTGAAAATGCAAAGGCAGGTAGTCTCGCATCAAAAGCAAATATGGTTAAGAAATTTAATGAAAATAATTAGGGGGCGGCTGTCATGGAGGAATACATTACTGTATCGGCAAAGAATTTAGATGACGCAATTACAGAAGCGTTAATCCAGTTAGGCGTAACGAGTGATCGGCTGGATTATATCGTGGTTGAAAAAGGAAGCGCTGGATTTCTCGGAATCGGAATGAAACAAGCAGTAATCAAGGCCCGCAGAAAAGTAGAAGAAAAACCGATAGAAGAATCTGTAAAAGAAGAACCAGTAAAAGAAATTAAAAAAGAGGAAGCTTCTGTAAAACCATCAAAAGAATGGAAAGAAAAGAAGAAAAAACCAGAAAGAAAACAGGAAAAATCTGTAAAGCCTGCAAGACAGGAAAAAGCAGAACCTGTTGCAGAAGCAGCAGAGCCTGTGAAAGAAGAAGAGATTTCTGAAAAGAAAGAGCCAGAGCTTGCAAAAGTAGAACAGCAGACGATTGAAACCTGTGAGAAATTCATCTATGATGTTCTGAAAGCAATGGATATGACAGATGTGAAAGTAACTTCTACAATAGATGAAGAAGGAGCTCTTTCCATAGATATGGAAGGAAGCAATATGGGAATCTTAATTGGAAAACGTGGACAGACACTGGATTCATTACAGTATCTTACAAATAGGGTTGCTAATAAAATGCAGGATGGATATGTGAGAGTAAAATTGGATACTGAAGATTATCGTAGAAGAAGAAAAGAAACTCTTGAGAATCTCGCAAAGAATATTGCTGCTAAAGTTAAGAGAACAAGAAGAACGGTTTCTCTTGAACCGATGAATCCATATGAGAGAAGAATTATCCACTCAGCATTACAGGCTGATCCGTCCGTTTCCACACATAGTGAGGGAGAAGAACCTTATAGAAGAGTTGTAGTAACTCTGGTTCGTAACAGAAATAATCGTTAGTGAGTAAAAGTAGGGGTTAGATCTATGACCTCTACTTTTTTTATCACATGGAAAGGAGATTATATGAAGAATCATTATAATTCTACAATTGCAGCTATTTCTACAGCGATGAGTAATTCTGGTATTGGTATTGTCAGAATGAGTGGACCTGATTCTTTTGCAATTGCTGATAAAGTATATAAAGGAAAAAACTCAAAAAGATTATCAGATCAGAAATCTCATACGATTCATTATGGTTATATTATGGATAGGGAAGAGACAATAGATGAAGTTTTAGTTATGTTGATGAAGGGACCTCATAGCTATACTGGAGAAGATACTGTGGAGATTAATTGTCATGGTGGAGTCTATATTGTAAAAAGAATTCTTGAAATTTTAATTGCAAATGGCGCTGTACCAGCAGAGCCTGGTGAATACACAAAAAGGGCATTTTTAAATGGAAGATTAGATCTTTCACAAGCAGAAGCTGTAGGAGATCTGATCATGTCTCAGAATGAATACGCATTGCAAAGTTCTGTAAATCAGTTGAAGGGAAATATTAAAACGAAAATAAACGATATAAGAAAGAAAATAATTTATCATACTGCATTTATAGAAACAGCATTGGATGATCCAGAACATATTAGTGTAGATGGTTACGAAAATGAATTAAAAAATTCAATTGATGAATTACTAAAAGAAATAAAAAAGTTGCTAAATACATGCGATAATGGACGAATTATTAAAGAAGGAATTCAAACAGTCATTTTAGGAAGACCGAATGCAGGAAAATCATCACTTTTAAACGTTTTGCTTGGGGAAGAAAGAGCAATCGTTACAGATATTGCAGGGACTACCAGAGATGTGCTGGAAGAACATATTAATCTTCAAGGAATTTCTCTGAATATCATGGATACGGCAGGAATCAGAAAAACCAGAGATGTTGTAGAAAAAATAGGTGTTGATAAGGCAAAAGAATTTGCGGACAAAGCAGATTTGATAATGTATGTGATTGATGCATCTGCTCCTCTGGATGAGAATGACTATGAGATTTTTCAATTGATTCAAGGAAAAGAAACAATTATCTTGCTAAATAAAACAGATTTGGATATGATAGTAACGAAAGAAGATGTTAAAAAAGCATATTTTGCAAGTAATCCTTCAAATTTTGGAGATTGTCAAAGCAGAGAAAACCTTCCAATTATTGAAGTTTCTGCTAAAAAATCTGATGGAATTGAAGAACTTGAAGAAAAAATAAAAAATATGTTTTTTGCAGGAAATCTTTCATTTAATGATGAGATATATATTACTAATATACGTCACAAAACAGCACTGCAGGATGCGTATCAAGCATTGGAGCGTGTGAATGACAGTATTGATGCCGGTATGCCTGAGGATTTCTATTCTATCGATTTAATGGATGCATACGAATCTTTAGGAAGTATTACAGGTGAAACGATAGGAGAAGATTTGGTCAATGAGATATTCAGCAAATTCTGTATGGGAAAATAATGATAAATATGATGTGGTTGTGATTGGTGCAGGGCATGCCGGATGCGAAGCAGCACTTGCAACTGCAAGACTTGGATTTCGTACAATTATATTTACAGTAAGTGTGGACAGCATTTCATTGATGCCGTGTAATCCAAATATAGGTGGAAGCTCGAAAGGTCATCTGGTTCGAGAATTGGATGCACTCGGAGGAGAGATGGGAAAGGTGATTGATCGCACTTTTATTCAGTCAAAGATGCTTAATAAGTCAAAAGGGCCTGCAGTTCATTCTCTTCGTGCACAGGCGGATAAAGCACTTTATAGCCGTACTATGAGACAGGTACTGGAATCTCAGGATAATCTGGAGATTAAGCAGGCAGAAGTAGTAAATCTATTTACAGAAAATGGAAAAATTACAGGTGTTCAGACATATTCAGGTGCAATCTATCAATGTCGGGCTGTAATTTTGTGTACTGGAACCTATTTGAAGGCGAGATGTATCTATGGAGATGTCAGCACTTATACAGGACCGAATGGACTTCAGGCAGCTAATTATCTCACAGATTGTCTGAAGGAATTAGGAATTAAACTGTATCGGTTTAAAACGGGTACACCTGCAAGGATTGACAGAAAAACGGTAGACTTTGGAAAAATGGAAGAACAGTTGGGGGATGAACGAGTGGTTCCTTTTTCATTTACAACGAATCCAGAGGATGTACAGATTGAACAGGCTTCCTGTTGGCTTACTTATACAAATGAAAAAACACATGATATTATTCGTGCAAATCTTGACAGATCGCCTTTATTTTCCGGAATGATAGAAGGAACCGGTCCTAGATATTGTCCATCCATTGAAGATAAGGTTGTAAAATTCAGCGACAAAAATCGTCATCAGGTATTTATTGAACCAGAAGGATTAGAAACAGATGAAATGTATGTAGGTGGAATGTCAAGTTCACTACCGGAAGATGTACAGTATGCAATGTACAGAAGTGTACCTGGACTTGAAAATGTTCGAATTGTTCGAAATGCATATGCAATTGAATATGATTGCATTGATGCCAGACAATTAAAACCATCACTTGAATTTCGAAATATCAATGGATTGTTTAGTGCGGGACAATTCAATGGAAGTTCCGGATATGAGGAAGCCGCTGCACAAGGATTGGTAGCTGGTATCAATGCAGCTAGAAAACTTCAGGGGAAAGAGCCAATGATCCTGGATCGTTCAGAGGCGTATATAGGAGTGTTGATTGATGATCTGGTCACAAAAGAAAGTCATGAACCTTATCGTATGATGACTTCGCGTGCGGAGTATCGTCTGCTTCTTAGACAAGATAATGCAGATCAGAGACTTACCAGGAAAGGATACGAAGTTGGTCTTATTTCTGAAGAAAGATATCAGAGGCTGCTAAAAAAGGAAGAATGGATTCATTCTGAAATTAATCGATTGGAGCATTCTTATGTTGGAAATACAGAACGAGTGCAGCAGCTTTTAGAGTTATGTGGAAGTACTCCTTTAAATTCTGGAACCAGTATTGCAGAACTTGTTAGACGTCCTGAATTATCATATGAGGCAGTCAGAGATATTGATGTTACACGACCAGAAATCCCAAAAGAGATTAATCTAGAAGTTATAGAACAAATAAACATTTTTCTAAAATATGAAGGTTATATTAAGAGACAGCAAAAGCAGGTAGAACAATTTAAAAAAATGGAAAATAAAAAAATTCCAGAAGATATTGATTATGATAACGTAAAAAGTCTTCGGATTGAGGCGGTACAAAAGTTAAAGGAATATAGGCCAATATCTATAGGTCAGGCTTCCAGAATATCCGGTGTTTCTCCTGCAGATATTTCGGTTCTTTTGGTTTATTTGAGTGGATTTCACAAATAATATTTTGTGGAATATAATAATGTGAGTGGAGATAAGTATGAATCATAAAATTGAAAATAATCTACAGAAAATTGGAATGAAACTGGATGATATTAAAATTAGACAGTTTGATGAATATTATCGTATGCTTGTTGAATGGAATAAGGTTATGAATCTCACAGGAATTACTGAATATGAAGATGTATGGGAGAAGCATTATATCGACAGTCTTTCTATTGTGAAAATTCAGAATATGGATCGCTTTGAAAAAATAATTGATGTTGGAACAGGTGCAGGTTTTCCTGGAATACCTCTTAAGATTGCATTTCCTCATTTGAAGGTTACTTTATTAGATTCATTGAATAAAAGAATTCATTTTTTAACTGCAGTAATTGATCGTCTCGAATTAAAAGATATTTACACAATTCACGGAAGAGCAGAGGATTATGCAAAGCAAGAAACATATAGGGAACAATATGACCTGTGTGTTTCACGTGCTGTTGCTAATCTTGCTACTTTAAGTGAATATTGTCTCCCATATGTAAAGATAGGAGGAATGTTTATTCCTTATAAGTCTGGTGATATTGATGATGAAATTGTGGATTCAGAAAAGGCAGTTAACATATTAGGTGGAAAACTTTTAAAAGTAGAAAAATTCGAGTTACCAGGGACAGATATTGGAAGATCACTCGTTCAAATTGAAAAAGTAAAAAATACTGGAAACAAATACCCAAGAAAGGCAGGAATGCCATCTAAGGAACCAATTAAATAAAAAACTAGGAAGACTATCTGAAATCTTCAGTTTGTCTTCCTTATTTTTTTTATTCTGTTTCTGTTGGATCACTGAGTAATATGTTGACTTGTTCAATAAATTCTCTATGACGTTCTAGTTGAGGTAAATGTTTTGTATTTTCAATTTTCATTATTTCAATTGCAGGAAGAATGAGTTTATATTCATCTGCATGAATATTATTTGCCCAGTCACCATTTCCTGCTATGATAAAAATGCTGTTGTTAATTGATTTAAGACAATGAGCAACATTCATTGTTATGTATCTTCCAATCATACTTGAATATAAATATTTGCAATCAGCATGAGATGTATGGGCATTTTTATAATATAAATCTAATAGAAACTCGTCTACATTATTTTTGTTAAAGTAATATTCATCATAGAACAGTTTTTTTATTTCTTCTTTTTTTGTCATTATATTATATAAGAATGTTCCAAAAACAGGTGTATTGATTATTTTAGCCCAAGCTTTTGATATTTTTGAGGGTGATTTTGAAAGCTTCTCCATATTTTCTGGATTTACCAGGATAATCCGATTAATCATAGACGAATTGTTTTGGCAAGCTCCTATAACAAATGCTCCAGAGATGCCTGTTGCAACAATATCTGTATTTCCTTTAATTACATCTTTTATGAAATCATTAATTAGCTGTACATACATGTAGCTAGTATAAGTGATATTTGGCTTATCTGAATGTCCACAACCTAATAAATCGATTGTATACACAGTGTAGAAAGCTGATAATTCTTCGACCACTTGATCCCATTCGATAGAAGAACTATAACAAGATAAATCGTGGATTAGTAATAGATTACTTCCATTTCCTTGTTTTGTATAATAAATATTTCCAAATTTCCATTTATAGTGGAATCCTGATAATGTGTCTGTTGAATCGCTTAGAGCAGAATTATATATTAGCTTATTTATCATATGTAATGTTAATGTGGTTATTCCAATTGCCGCACTTCCAAGTGCAAGATTTTTTTTCCAACTCATATCAAAAAACCTCACTTTCTATTTTTATAATTATACTATATCTAAAAAAATCTGTAAATGTTTCACGTGAAACATTTGGATTTAAATAATCAACTAAAGTATATAGAAAAACAAAAAAATATTTATGAAAAACATAAAATATATGTTTCACGTGAAACATTTTGTAGATAACTAATTTGAAAAGTGATATACTAATAACATCCTATAAAGAAAGGTGATAAATTAAATGGGAAGAATTATAGCCATCGCAAATCAAAAAGGTGGGGTAGGAAAAACAACAACTGCAATTAACTTATCTGCATGCCTCGCCGAAAAAGGGCAGAAGGTTCTTGCTATAGATATGGATCCACAAGGAAATATGACAAGTGGATTAGGTCTGGATAAAGATTCTATTGAAAAGAATATTTATGACTTAATGATTGGAGAATCTGATGTAAATGAAGTGTTACAAAAAGAAGCACAAGATAATCTGGATGTAATTCCAACAAGTATCGACTTATCAGCAGCAGAAATAGAATTAATAGGGGTAGAAGACAAAGAATTTATTATCAGAAATGCAATTCAAAAAATTAGAGATAATTATGATTATATTATTATTGATTGTCCTCCCTCTTTGAATATGCTGACAATTAATGCTATGACAACTGCAGATTCAGTATTAGTTCCAATCCAATGTGAGTACTATGCATTGGAAGGATTAAGTCAGTTAATACATACAGTTGAACTTGTAAAGGAAAGACTAAATCCAATACTTGAAATAGAGGGCGTCGTATTTACAATGTATGATGCAAGAACAAATCTATCTCTTCAGGTAGTAGAAAATGTTAAGGATAACCTGCAACAGAATATCTATAAAACTATTATTCCGAGAAATATTCGTCTGGCTGAAGCACCAAGTTACGGTATGCCAATTAATCTGTATGACCCAAAATCCGCCGGAGCTGACAGTTATAAACGATTGGCTGATGAAGTGATGAACAGGGAATAATCATAATCAATGTACACTGACATGGAAGGTTTATAGTAAAAAATGAATAGGAGAATATTATGGCGGTAAAAAAGAAGGGGTTAGGGAAGGGACTCGACAGTCTAATTCCTGATAACAAAAATATGAAACCTGCAGTTACGGGCAAAATATCAGAAGAAAAAAAAGAACCTGAATTAAAATCAGGTGAACAGATGATGAAAATTAATATGGTTGAGCCAAACAGAGATCAGCCAAGAAAAAATTTTGAAGAAGATGCATTACTCGAATTAGCTGATTCCATTAAACAATTTGGAGTACTTCAGCCATTACTGGTTAGGAAAAGAAATGATTATTATGAAATTATAGCTGGTGAAAGAAGATGGCGAGCTGCAAAATTAGCGGGAGTAAAAGAAATTCCAGTGATTATCAAAGAATATACGGATCAGGAAATTGTTGAGATTGGTCTGATTGAAAATATTCAGAGGGAAAATCTGAATCCAATTGAAGAAGCAATGGCTTTTAAAAGACTTCTGGAAGAATTTCATCTGAAACAGGATGAAGTGGCAGAAAGAGTATCTAAAAGTAGAACTGCAGTTACAAACTCTATGCGTCTTTTAAAATTGGATGATAGAGTACAGCAGATGATTATTGATGATATGATATCAACCGGACATGCCAGAGCACTTCTTGCTGTAGATGATGCGGAGATGCAGTATACCTTGGCTAATAAAATATTTGATGAAAAGCTGAGTGTACGTGAGACGGAAAAGTTGGTAAAAGAAATAAAAAATCCAAAAAAGCCAAAAGAAAAGAAAGTTGTTGAGAATTCATTTATATATCGTGATCTTGAAAACAAAATGAAAGATATTTTTGGAACAAAAGTTAGTATATCTTCAAAAGGAAAAGGAAAAGGTAAAATAGAGATAGAATATTATTCAGATGACGAACTAGAACATATGTTCGATATGATAATGAGCATTAAAAGAGGAGAGTAATAATAATGGAGAGTAAGATACTAATGGCACTTGGAATCGATCCGGCATTTATCTTTATATTTTTGCTGGTACTAATAATCGTACTCTTTGTGCTGTATGTAAATGTTACATTGAAATACAATCGATTAAAAAATAGTTATGCAACGTTTATGCGTGGAAAAGATGGAAAAACTTTGGAAGAAAGCATGAAAGAAAGGTTTGCAGAAGTAGAAGCTATTTTGAAATATACTAAACAAAATCGATTAGATATTCAGAAAATTAATAAGAAGTTAGAAAGCACATATCAAAAACTTGGAATCGTGAAATACGATGCATTTAATGAGATGGGTGGTAAATTAAGTTTTGCGCTGGCTATGTTGGATGATAACAATAATGGCTGGATCATTAATGCAATGCACAGCAGAGAAGGCTGTTACACATATGTAAAAGAAATTGTAAAAGGTGAAAGTTATGTAGAACTGGCAGAAGAAGAAGCTGAAGCATTGGATCGGGCAATTTTTAAAGATGCCTATGAAATGGAGAATGAGGTAAAGAATAAGTAAAGTGACATGAGGAGGAAAACGAAATGTTAGACATTAAATTTGTGAGAAATAATCCGGACGTAGTAAAGGATAATATTAAAAAGAAATTCCAGGATGAGAAATTACCACTAGTAGATGAGGTATTAGAATTAGATAAGAAGAATAGAGATATAAAACAGGAAGTAGAAGCCCTTCGTGCAGACAGGAATAAAATCTCAAAACAGATTGGTGCATGTATGGCACAGGGAAAGAAAGAAGAAGCTGAAGAATTAAAGAAAAAAGTAAAAGAAAACGCAGACAGAGTAGAAGCCTTGTCAGCAGAAGAAAAAGAAGTAGAAGCAAATATTAAAAAGATCATGATGATAATTCCAAATATCATTGATCCTTCTGTCCCGATTGGAAAAGATGACAGTGAAAATGTAGAAATTGAAAAATTTGGTGAGCCAGTTGTTCCAAATTATGAAATCCCATATCATACAGATATTATGGAGTCTTTTAATGGAATTGATCTGGAAAGTGCCGGAAGAGTAGCAGGAAATGGATTTTATTATCTGATGGGAGATATTGCAAGACTTCATTCTGCAGTAATCTCTTATGCACGTGATTTTATGATAGGAAGAGGATTTACTTACTGTGTACCTCCATTTATGATCAGAAGTAATGTAGTAACAGGTGTTATGAGTTTTGCAGAAATGGATTCTATGATGTACAAGATTGAAGGTGAGGATCTGTATCTGATTGGAACCAGTGAACATTCTATGATTGGAAAATTCATTGATACTATGTTAGAAGAATCTCAGCTTCCACAGACACTGACCAGCTATTCACCATGTTTTCGTAAAGAAAAGGGTGCACATGGAATCGAAGAACGTGGTGTATATAGAATCCATCAGTTTGAAAAGCAGGAAATGATTGTTGTATGTAAACCAGAAGAAAGTAAAATGTGGTATGACAAATTATGGCAGAATACCGTTGATCTGTTCCGATCTATGGATATTCCAGTACGTACTCTGGAGTGCTGCTCTGGTGACCTTGCAGATCTTAAGGTGAAATCCTGTGATGTAGAAGCATGGTCCCCGAGACAGAAAAAATACTTTGAAGTAGGAAGCTGCTCAAATCTGGGAGACGCTCAGGCAAGAAGACTTGGAATTCGAGTAAAGGGTGTTGATGGTAATAAATATTTTGCGCATACATTAAATAATACCGTTGTGGCACCGCCTAGAATGTTAATTGCATTCCTTGAAAATAATCTTCAGGCAGACGGAACCGTAAGAATTCCAGAAGTACTTCGTCCATATATGGGTGGAGCAGAAAAGCTTATACCTAATAAATAAGTATTTACAAGGACTATGATATGCATCAATATCTGAAATCAATTGGATTTGGTAATATTCAAAATAAAAAAGAACTTCATAAAATATTGCATCAGGTGGAAAAATCCTATACACAGCATAATCTGATGAAACTGGACGAGGAAACAGATTTTTGCGAATATGCGAAAGAATTTGGTGCCGGAATAGGAATTATATTGTGTGGAGATATGGATCTTAGTGAAAGATTTACGCCAGGATATTATATTCCATTTTTTGTCGGAACAGGTATAACTTCTTATGCTGATGTGTATGTAGAGAGAAGAATTGACCGTGAAGCATATGTAGGCATCTGCGAAGATCTGAAGATAGGAATCAGCCTGATCTTTCACCTCCAGAATATGACGGAATACCTTCGTGAAAAACAGATAAGCCGGAATTCTGTAAAATATACATCTATCACATTGTCCGGGCTTAGCAATGGAGGAACCATATTGCTGCCAGTACTGAAAAGTAAAGAACAAGAGAAAAAGCAGCAGGAAGATGTGAGAAACAGGATGATGTTAATGAGTGCCGCAAAATCTGGAGATCAGGCTGCAATTGACAGTTTGACTCTGGATGATATTGATACATATTCCGAAGTATCCAGAAGACTTATTACGGAAGATGTATTTAGTATTGTTGACACATATATTATGCCGTATGGAGTGGAATGTGACCGATATTCAATCATGGGTGAGATACAGGAATTTCAGCAGATGGAAAATGAATATACACAGGAAGAACTGTATATTATGAAGCTGGAGGTAAATGGTCTGACTTTTGACATCTGTGTACCGGTAAAAGAAGTCATGGGAGAACCGGCAGTAGGAAGAAGATTTAAAGGTGAAGTCTGGATGCAGGGCAGGATTAATTTTTAATAAAAAAGAGAAGAAAGTGGTACGAATGGAAGACTTTCTTCTCTTTTCATATTTTATTCTTATATTAACGAATGATAGATAATCAATGTCAGGATATTAGAAAGAATTTGCCTGATTTTACAAAAAGTATATAATGATAAATAAAGGAGGAACTGTACCAGCAGGTTTGTATTCTAAATTAACTTATAATGCTCAAAGTGATATGTTTGAGATAACTACACCGGACGGTGAGATTACAGAGATGGAACCGACACAGGAATCACTGGATCAGCTTGGTGTGACAGGTAATTGTATTATCAATTCCAATTATGGCACCACTTGCAATGGTGGATGTAACGCATGGTGAAACAAAAAAGTGAAAATGTATCAAAAAGCGGTGATGACTTAGCAATTTCTGTTAAATGATTACCGCTTTTAACCTTCCTTGCGAGAATCGAACCCACAACTAGTACTTAGGAGCTCGAGTCCCCGTTGGAAACCTGTATTATTTTGAGTTAAGATAAGTCAATGAAATCATTGATTTTTCTATCTTTCCTGTAAATCCATGTCAAAATAAGAAAACTGAAAATCATCTAAGTTAAGCACCTCTCGCTGACAAATGAGTGACACTGTCGCCCTGAGGGTTCAACCATTCCGTTCCTACGAATTCATATTTATGGCTACCATTCTCATTTAGCAATGCAGTAATGATAACACTGTT
>JALEKG010000007.1 GCA_022769185.1 Dorea sp.
TCTCCAATATGACTTAAGTTCATATCCATATATTCTCTTAATATTCTTATATCTTACAAGAATATCTCTTACAAAATCATGTCTGTCTTCTTCTGCTGCCTTTTCAATCAATTCTATAAGAAGTCTTCTTCTTATTACATATATACCTGTTGATACCATTGAAAGATTAGTCTCAAGAGGCTTCTCATCTATATCTGTAATTCTGTTGTCACTATTCATTGTAATCACACCAAATCTGTTAATTTCAGATCTGTCTTTCATGTCCTTTACAACTATAGTAATATCTGCTTTCTTCTCAATGTGATACTCTAATACCTTATTGAAATCAAGCTTATACACGCCATCACCTGATGCAATTACAACATATGGTTCATGGCTTGACTTGAGGAAATGAAGATTCTGATATAATGAATCAGCTGTTCCTCTGTACCAATAGCTGCTGTCTGCTGTAATTGTTGGTGTAAATACAAACAGACCTCCCTGCTTTCTTCCAAAATCCCACCACTTAGATGAGCTTAAATGTTCATTGAGTGAACGTGCATTATACTGTGTTATAACTGCCACCTTCTGAATCTTAGAATTAGACATATTACTCAATGCAAAATCAATTGCCCTGTAACTTCCTGCGATCGGCATTGCAGCTGCCGCTCTTTTCTGGGTCAGCTCACGCATCTTATTGCTGTTGCCGCCTGCCAATATAATACCTACTGCTCTCATGCTCGTTCACCTGCCTTTATCAATGTTTCTCCACTTTCCAGTATTCCATTCGGGTAGTCTTCTTTGGATGTAACACCACTGATGGCAGTATTCTTTCCAATCTGGACTCCGTCCGGGATTACTGATTTTTCTCCGACCGCTACAAGGCCAAATGAATAAATTGCCGGTTTCAGCTTATTTGGCACGTCACTTCCGATTCCAAATGTAACATTATCTCCGATCTGGCAATTTTCCGCAATAATCGATTTATCAATCACACAGTTTTTGCCGGTCTTAACATCTTTCATAATGATGGAATCCCGCACTACTGTGCCTTCTCCGATAATTACGCCGGATCCGATCACACTATTATGTACTTCTCCGTAAATCTCCGCACCGTTACAGATAATACTTCTGTCAATCACAGATTGTCCAGAAATATATTGAGGCGGAAGGATCTCACTATTCGTATAGATTTTCCAAAATTCTTCATACAAATTGAATTCTGGAATAATATCGATCAGCTCCATATTCGCTTCCCAGTAGGAGCCAAGTGTTCCGACATCTTTCCAGTAGCCGTTATACTCATAAGCAAAAAGCCGTTCTCCTTTTTCATGGCAATATGGAATGATATGTTTTCCAAAATCACAACCCGGCTCATCCTTCAACGCCTGCAGTGCTTCCTTCAATACCGGCCATGAGAAAATATAAATTCCCATGGAAGCCAGATTGCTCTTTGGCTGTGGCGGTTTCTCCTGAAATTCTGTAATTCTTCCATCCTCGTCCGTAATTACAATTCCAAATCTGCTTGCTTCTTCCATCGGCACTGGCATAGCTGCAATTGTGACATCCGCACGGTTTGCCTTATGGTAGTCCAGCATCACTTCATAATCCATCTTATAAATATGGTCACCCGAAAGAATCAATACATAATCCGGATCAAACTGTTCCATATAATCCAGATTCTGATAAATTGCATTTGCAGTTCCTGTATACCATTCGCTGCTTTCACTTTTTTCATATGGCGGTAGAACCGTTACTCCTCCATAATTACGATCCAGATCCCAAGGAATACCAATTCCTATGTGGGCATTCAAACGTAATGGCTGATATTGTGTCAATACTCCGACCGTATCGATTCCTGAGTTAATACAGTTGCTGAGCGGGAAGTCAATAATTCTATATTTACCTCCAAATGCAACGGCTGGCTTTGCTACTTTCGCTGTGAGGACTCCAAGTCTGCTGCCTTGTCCTCCCGCCAGCAACATTGCTATCATCTCTTTCTTTCTCATGTCTTCACCCCTTCTCAGTAGTCTTATTGTTCACATTATAGCATATATTTACTCTAATGCGAACGAATTTTACAATTTTTTTGAATCTTCTGTTAATTTTTTGTTAACTTATTACAAAAATTTATGGGTTGGTTTTTTTTCCATATATGTTTATAATAATATGAATAGAGAATGATCTTTATGCTCTATTTTTCACGTAAACATAACTTATGAAAGAGGATGGAATCTTATGTATAAAATCAATTTCGAAACCCCTGTACATGTACATTTTATTGGAATTGGCGGTATCAGCATGAGCGGACTTGCTGAAATTCTTTTAAAAGAAGGCTTCACCATTTCTGGTTCTGATAATAAAGAAACTGCTTTAACAGATCATCTGGAAACTCTTGGCGCAACAATCTTCTATGGTCAGAAGGCTTCGAATATTATTTCAGGCATTGATGTCGTTGTCTACACAGCGGCAATCCACGAAGATAACGAGGAATTTATGGAAGCAAAGCATCAGAATCTTCCTATGTTAAGCCGTGCGGAACTTCTTGGACAACTGATGACCAATTATGAAATGCCGATTGCCATCTCCGGAACCCATGGTAAGACAACAACCACTTCTATGCTTTCCCACATTCTGCTTGCCGGTGAAAAAGATCCCACCATCTCTGTCGGTGGCATCTTAAAAGCGATCGGTGGGAACATCCGAGTCGGAGAATCCGGATATTTCGTGACCGAAGCCTGTGAATATACCAACAGTTTCCTTCATTTCTTTCCTAAGATCAGCGTGATCTTAAATATTGACGAAGATCACCTGGACTTCTTTAAAGACCTGGACGATATCCGTAATTCCTTCCATAAGTTTGCAAAGCTGCTTCCTTCAGACGGAATTCTGATCATCAACGATAACATTCCAGATCTTGACGATTTCCTTTCTGATCTAAACTGCAACATTATTAAATATGGAAATAACAGCTCTCTGGATTACAGCGCAACCAACATCTTCCATAATAACCTGGGAGAGGCCTCTTTTGACCTGGTAAAATCTGGAGAATTTATTGATCGTATTTCTTTGTCCGTCAACGGAGATCACAATGTTTCCAATGCGCTGGCAGCAATTGCAGTCGCTGACCAGCTGGATATTCCATTAGAAGCAATAAAAAATGGCCTCAAAGAATTTCACGGAACAGATCGCCGTTTTGAACATAAAGGAGAAGTAAATGGCGTCAACATTATTGATGATTACGCACATCACCCAACAGAGATCAAGGCAACCCTGACTGCTGCATCTCAATATCCTCATAAAGAATTATGGTGCATCTTTCAGCCGCATACTTATACAAGAACAAAGGCATTATTCCCGGAATTCGTAGAAGCACTGACGTACGCTGATCACATCATTCTGGCAGATATCTATGCTGCTCGTGAAACGGATACTCTTGGAATTTCTTCTGCTGATATTGCCGAAAAGCTAAAAGAAAAAGGATGTGACGCATACTATTTCCCTTCTTTTGAAGAGATTGAAACCTTCTGTCTGGATAAGTGCAAAAAAGGGGATATGTTGATAACTATGGGAGCCGGAGATGTTGTAAACATTGGGGAATCGCTCTTAAAGCGCTAGTTATCCACATTTTCCACAGTTTTTTATCCACAAAAAACTTGGATTTTGACTCAGAAATTTCTTTTGCGCTCGTTCTTCTGGTGCTATAATGAGTCTACATTAACAGAGCTAACGAGGAGGACCTGCGTAAGAATTATGAAGAAACTAACCCTTACCAATTATGCACAGATGAATACCACTGTGCTTGAAAATGAATTTATTGACCAATATATGGTCAAGGCAAATGGCGAATATGTAAAGGTATACCTTCTACTTCTGCGCCATATGGACGAGTCCTCTGGATCACTTTCTGTTTCGGAGATGGCCGATCTTTTAGAATGCACGGAAAAGGACATCCTGCGTGCATTAAAATACTGGAAAAACCAGGGGTTGATTGATTATAGTGAAGAATCTGCCGCACCTCAGAACGAACAGGAAGTTCCTCATAAACCGTCAGCAGCACAAGAGCCTAAAAATTCTGCAGCACCACTTCCAAATATCCAACAGTACAGAAGCCGGAAGGACCGCAAAGAATTCAAGGAACTTCTGTTTGTCGCAGAACAGTATCTGGGCAAAACTCTGTCTGCTACAGACATTGACATGATTACTTATTTCTTTGATGATCTGCAGATGTCTGCCGAACTAATCGAATATCTGATCGAATACTGTGTAGAGAATGGACACAAAAGTATGCATTACATACAGAAAGTTGCATTATCCTGGCATGAGCAGAATATTACCACTATAGATGTTGCCAAATCAAGTACAGTTCTTTATAATAAGAACTGTTATGCCATCTTGAATGCATATGGTATTAAAGGGCGTGCTCCGGCATCTTCCGAGATTACATATATTCGCAAATGGAACGACGAATATCATTTTTCTCTGGAGATTATCCTGGAAGCATGTAACCGGACGATGAATATGATTCATCAGCCAAGTTTTGATTATACCGACTCTATCTTAAAGCGATGGTATGAAAAAAATGTTCATAGCTTAAAAGATGTTGAAGCAATAGATGCAGATTATCTTCGTGAGAAAGAACGTAAGAAGAAACAGGCTCCCAGACAGACAGACGCATCTGCCAGGAATACTTCCGGCAATAAGTTCAATAATTTTGACGGACGTTCTTATAACATGGATGACCTCGAACGCCGACTGGTGCAGCAATAGATTCGAATGAAATAAAAGTAAGGAGAATTTCTCTGAAATGTCACTTTCTAATTCACAGTATGATCAATTGATGCGTACGTATGAACAAAAGCAACTGGATAATGAATATCGTCTGCGTAGGCGTTATGAAAAAATATATTCTCTGATTCCAGAGATTAAAGAAGTGGATCATGCGATTTCTTCTTTGAGTGTTCAAAAAGCCCGGCTTCTTCTAGATGGAGACGAAACGGCACTGTCTTCCCTGAAAGAAGAGTTAAACGCATTGTCTTCCAGAAAAATCGATTTGCTGGTTTCACAAGGATTTCCAGCAGACTATCTGGAACTCCATTATTCTTGTCCCGATTGTAAAGACACGGGATATATCGGGATGCAGAAGTGTCACTGCTTCAAAAAAGCAATGATAGATCTTTTATATACACAATCCAATCTTCAGGACATCCTGGAGAAAGAGAATTTTTCTACATGTTCTCTTAGCTACTATTCCAGCAATCACATTGATCCTCTGACTGGGCGATCTTCGCTGGAATCCATGCAGACCGCATTAAAAGTCTGCCACGAATTCACAGATACTTTTTCCGATGAATTTCATAATATTCTATTATATGGAGATACTGGTGTTGGGAAGACTTTTCTGTCCCACTGTATCGCAAAAGAATTGATGGATGCGTCCTACTCTGTTATTTATTTTACTGCATCACAGCTCTTTAATTTATTTGCAGATAATACCTTTGGTCGAAAAGACTCGCAGAATTCCGAAACCTGTGAACACATTTACGACTGTGATCTTCTGATCATAGATGATCTTGGTACAGAGCTTACAAATTCATTTACGACATCACAGCTTTTCATCTGTCTGAATGAGCGTATCCTGAGACAAAAATCAACCATTATATCTACCAATCTTACATTGGAAGACATAAAATCTATTTACTCGGAACGAATCTTCTCCCGGCTCAGCAGCAACTATACGATTCTGCGTCTGACCGGTGATGATATCCGTATCCAAAAAAAACTATTAAACCTGGGAGGTACAAATGATGTTACGCCGTAACGACCGTAATCTGGAAAACATACCAGTAGGAGCATTGGGGATCATTGCTCTTGACGGGTGCAAAGAAATGGGAGACAAGGTAAATGATTATCTTGTAAAATGGAGACATGAAGATGGCCATATTCACAAAGACGATATTTCCTTTACAGGCTACGAAAAAGACACATATTTGATAGATGCCAGCGTTCCGCGTTTTGGTTCTGGTGAGGCCAAAGGAATCATCAATGAATCTGTTCGCGGAAAAGATATTTACCTGATGGTTGATGTATGTAATTACAGCCTTACTTATTCACTGACCGGAATCACAAACCACATGTCACCTGATGATCATTATCAGAATCTGAAGCGTATTATCGCTGCAATCGGCGGAAAAGCACGTCGTCTGAATGTTATCATGCCATTCCTGTATGAAAGCCGCCAGCACAAGAGAGGCGGAAGAGAGTCTCTTGACTGCGCGCTCGCACTCCAGGAACTGGTACGCATGGGTGTTGATAATATTATTACCTTTGACGCTCACGATCCTCGTGTTCAGAATGCTATTCCTCTGAACGGATTTGAAACTGTACGTCCAACTTACCAGTTTGTAAAAGGTCTTTTACGTCATTTTAAAGATCTGCAGATTGACAGTGATCATATGATGGCAATCAGCCCTGATGAAGGTGCTACCGGACGTGCTATCTATCTTGCCAATGTACTGAATCTGGATATGGGTATGTTCTACAAGCGCCGTGACTTTTCAAGAGTGGTAGACGGGCGCAACCCAATCGTAGCACACGAATTTCTTGGCTCTTCTGTTGAAGGAAAAGATGTTATCATCCTGGATGACATGATTTCTTCTGGCGATAGTATGCTGGATGTAGCGCGTCAGTTAAAGCAGCGTAAAGCAAGAAGAATCTTTGCAGCTGCTACGTTTGGTCTTTTCACAAACGGTCTTTCCAAATTTGATCAGGCGTATGAAGAAGGCATCATCGATGCAATCCTGACTACAAATCTGATCTACCAGACACCAGAACTTCTGGAGCGTCCTTATTATATCAGCTGTGATATGAGTAAATATATTGCGCTTATGATTGATACATTAAATCATGATGGTTCTATCAGCAGTATTCTGAATCCAATTGAACGAATCCAGAACGTTGTAGATAAATATAATAGAGGAGAGGAAATCTAATCAGATTTCCTCTCTTTTTATTTCAATTCCCATCTCTTTTAATAATTGTTCCTCACGTTTCTGGCAGGTAAATATCAGAACCTGACTCTTATGATCTGCAAGCCACCTAAGAGTTTCCATAAGACGCTCATCATCATAATAAGCAAATGTATCATCCAATATTACCGGAAGATCTTCCTCCTGTAAAAAACTTCCAGCCGACATGCGGAGAGCAAAATAAATCTGCTCCACCGTTCCACGGCTCACTTGTTCAATGTCCACTCTCCGTCCATGACTCATCAGACTGATATGAAGATTTTCATCAATCAGAAGCTTTTCGTATTTTCCGTCTGTAATCTGACTGATAATCTCAGAAGCCTTCTCATCAAGCTCCTTTTTCATCTTCTTCTGCATAGTTTCAGAAAGTTCCTGAAGACGGTCCATCGCAAGTTGAATTGCCTGACATTTTCTGTCATTTTCCCGGAACTCCTGTCCCACCTCATCCAGCTCCGCAAGCTGCTCCTGCAAGTTTTCATATTGAATCTTTTTTTCTTTCAGTTCTGCTCTCAGATGAATGCGTTCCCACTCTAACTGTTCAAGAGAAATCTTTTCTTCTTCTGGTGTAATTTCCTCTAAGATCAATTCTGGAGGGGTCTTCTCCTGCTTCTTCCCGACTTTCATCCGATTCCACACATATATCAGACACAAGAGAAATATTACAATAGATACAAGATAATTCCACGGTTTTGAAATAATCACAAACGCCAGTGCAATAATCACTGCAAAAACAATAATCTCAATCGGATGAATCCTCCATTTTGAAGGTCTGAGTTCATCCACAACTCTCTTATTCGGCTCCTCCCTGTACTCGTCTTCACTTTTCTCTCTTTCCCTGCGATGCTTAAGTTCTTCATCAATATTTGCAGCCTCACATTCCAGGCGGTGTACATCCCGCCAGACATAGGAGGCTTCCTGCTCAATATACTCCCTCTTCTGCTGCCTTTGTATCAGTGCATCTTTGATTGTATGCTCCTGTTCCTTCTTTTTTTCCTGAAGCTTCTTCATAGCACTTTCCAGATCAATTCCTGCTGTTCCAGAAGTATAATAATTCGTTGCATAGTTCCGAAGCTCTCCCGCAAGGCTCTGACTTGTCTGTACTTTCAACTGCTGCACGGACACTGTATTGTCATAACTTTCTGCCCGTAATCCACCAAGGAGCATCTCGAGATCCCCTTCTTCAATTGAAAGGAGCTCGCCATCATCTTCGCAGATCAGCTCTGCTTTTTTAGAATATCGGTCAAAGTTTCTATCTATACGAAATACTTTTCCGCCACTTTCAAAACGCAAACTTCCAGAATAAAAGTTCGAATTCTCCCAGGGTTCATAGATACTATATGTATCATTGACCGCGGCACGCCCTCTTCCTCTTTCCATTCCATAGAACATTCCCCTGATAAATGTATGAATGGTGGACTTTCCAGATTCATTCTCCCCATACAGGATATTAATCCCATCATCCAGTTGAATGTGACGGTCTGTAAATTTTCCAAAATTTTTTAATATCAATTCACGGATTTTCATATCTAGCCTCTTCTTGTTTCCATCAATGCCTGCACACCCTCGCAAAGAGCCTGATACTCGATACTGTCCTGGTCATTACCATTCAGGCTTTCGATAAATTGCCCGAGAATGTTATCCCTATTTTCCTCCATTAGTTTCTGCAATTGATACGCTGGTTTCGTATGATCTGTGATCCCTACAATATTTCCGCACGGATCCATATCTTCTAAGTTATAAATCATATCCGGATCCCGGAATCCTGTCAGCGTAATTTTATAAATATTCTGTACCCCAAGATCTTCTATTTGTTTTCTAATCTGATTCTTTAGCAAATATCCTGTCATTTTACGATTCACTTCAACATCCATGTGAATATACTGTCTGGATGCAAACGGGACAAACTGGATCCTGCATCCTTGCTCAGTGATCTCGCCTGCCATAAATCCATGTGCACCTGTATCCCCTGTATCGACAGGTTCCAAAGCTCCCGCATAAGCCACCTGATTTTCTATCAGAATCTGCGGCATATGAATATGCCCTAAAGCCACATAATCATACCCCAGCTCTGCCAGACTTCTGTACTGGAATGGAATATGCTTCTCATCACCTCCATGTGCCAGAAGTATCTCGTATTTCTGCCTTTTTTTCGGGAAAGCCTTGTCAAAAACAGCGTCTTTGATTTCTCGTTTATAATAACTGCACCCATAAACAGCTGTCTGAATCTTTTCAAGTTCCACACAGGATATCTTATCATCAAGAATCATATGTACATTATCCGCCCAGCGAAATGATCTGTAATAAGAATCTTTCTTAATAAAATCATGATTTCCGGCAATCATTACCACTTCTGTATCCACAGCAGATGCCAGAACTGAATTCATTTCCTTTAACTCGCGAAGAAGAGGCTGTCTGTGGAATATATCCCCTGCAATCAATAGAAGCTCTGTCTTCTCATTCTTACAAATTTCAATTATTTTTTTTATACTATCCCAGATTTCATCTGGTCTTTTCTTACTGTAAGCGCTTCCTGCGTCCGGTTTTACTCCTAAATGTAAGTCTGCGATGTGTATGAACTTCATCTGATGCTCCTTTTTCTTTTTCCGTCTCTGCCTTTCCCGGCAGATTTACAATAAACTGAGTCTTCATGTCATCACTCTTTGCCCGGATCAGACCGCCATGCAATTCCACAATCTGTTTTGCAATTGCAAGTCCAAGTCCCGCACCTCCGGTTCCACTGGATCTTGAATTATCCACACGATAAAATTTTTCGAAAATAGTCTGCAGCATGACCCCCGGGATCTTATCACCCTGGTTCGTAAACACTATCTCTACATCTCCATTTTTCTTTCTGGCTTCTATCCGGATCACTGTACTCTCATAGCAATATGCAATCGCGTTCTTCAAAATATTGTCAAACACTCTTGCAAGCTTATCCGGATCTCCATATACCATCAGTTCTTCTTCTACATCTACTTCACAGGACAACTGCTTTTCCTGCAGCACCCCATACAACTCATCTGCAATCTGTTCCAGCATCATCGTCAGGTTAATTTCCACCGGCTCTATTTCAATATTTTGGAGATTATATCTCGTAATATCAAAAAACTCATTGATCAGTTCCCCTAGACGAAGTGATTTTTCCAGTGCAATATGGGTATATTTCTCTCTTTCTTCTTCCGGCATATCCTGATGACTGTCCAGCATACTCAGATATGCAACGATTGATGTCAAAGGAGTCTTTAGATCATGTGCCAGAAAAAGCACCAGGTCATTCTTTTTCTTTTCACTCTCTTCTGCCTCCATCTCCTGCCGTTTCAATGTTGCCTTGATTTCATTTAACCGGATTTCTATCGGTTTTAACTCCGTAATCAGATGAATCGGTTCCGTAGAATCTGATATAATATTTTCAATTCCATGGTCAATCTGATCCAGATAACTCGTCATCTTTGAAAGAGCAATATAGAAAAAAAGCGCAAAAAGAACCAGATAACCGACAATCATAAAGAAAATCTTATTATCGCCTATCAGCTTCCAGTACAATTGCTTCGCCGTTTCTTCCTGCACATGAAATGCCTCCAGAAGATTGACAAATGTCCGGGCAAAGCTGTCATTATAAACACCATCAATTACATAATTTAGCAGAAATCCTCCTACCAGAACGGTAAGTGCTGTAACGAGAACTGTCTGCAGCAGTATACTGAATTTTAACTTACGATAGTTATTCTTCAACCTTATAACCTACTCCCCATACTGTCTTGATGAAATCAGATTTTCCGGTCGGTGCGCTCATCTTTTCTCTAAGATGCCGGATGTGAACCATAACCGTATTGTTACTATTCTTATAATACTTCTCATGCCACACTTTTTCAAACAACTCCTCAGAACTGATCACCTTTCCACGGTTCTCACAAAGCAGCCACAGAATATCAAATTCAATGGGAGTCAACGTAAGCTGAACCTCATTGTAAACACACTCATGCGAGGTCCGGTTCAGGAAAAGACCGCCAAAATCAATAATCTCCCCTTCATCTTTACCACCGTCATTATATTGTGTATATCTGCGCAGCTGCGCTTTGACACGCGCAACAAGCTCCAGCGGATTAAATGGCTTCGGGATATAATCATCCGCTCCCAGCGTAAGGCCAGTGATCTTATCCATATACTCCGTCTTCGCCGTCAGCATAATCACCGGAAAAGTATATTTCTGCCGGATCTGTTTCAGGATCTGGAAACCATCGATATCCGGAAGCATAATATCCAGAATCGCCAGATCGATCTTTGTACTGTTGATACAGTCCAAAGCATCCTGACCAGTATAGAACTTAAACACCCTGTACTGATCATTTTGGAGATAAAGCTCAACAACATCTGCAATTTCCTTCTCATCATCAACAACTAAAATATTCATACTGCCCTCCTACGGTAGGGGACGGGGAATTAATTAAAATCCTCCGTCCCAAATTTAAAATGCCCTGTCCCCTTTCGCTCATAAAGTTATCCACATTTCCCACAAATTATAATTCGCAATTTCCTACTGTTCTTGGGAATGGTATTACGTCACGGATATTTCCCATGCCAGTCAGATACATAATACATCTCTCAAATCCAAGTCCGAATCCTGCATGTCTTGTGGATCCGTATTTCCGAAGATCAAGATAGAATTTGTAATCCTCCTCTTTCAATCCCAATTCATTCATCCTTGCCAGCAGTTTATCATAATCATCTTCTCTTTGGCTTCCTCCGATGATCTCACCGATTCCCGGCACCAGACAATCCACAGCTGCTACGGTTTTTCCATCGTCATTCTGTTTCATATAAAATGCTTTAATCTCCTTCGGATAATCCGTTACAAATACCGGACGCTTGAATACTTCTTCTGTCAGATAGCGCTCGTGCTCTGTCTGCAGATCGGTTCCCCAGGATACCTTGTATTCGAATTTATCATTATGTTTTTCTAATAATTCTACTGCCTCTGTATAAGTGATCCTTGCGAAATCAGATGATACCACATTGTGAAGTCTGTCCAAAAGTCCCTTATCCACAAATGAGTTAAAGAAATTCATCTCTTCCGGTGCATTCTCTAACACATAATTAATCACATATTTCAGCATGGATTCTGCAAGGATCATATCATCATCCAGATCTGCAAAGGCAATCTCTGGCTCAATCATCCAAAACTCTGCAGCATGACGGGTAGTATTGGAATTTTCCGCACGGAATGTCGGTCCAAATGTATAAATATTGCGAAATGCCTGAGCATAGGTCTCCCCATTTAACTGACCGCTTACGGTAAGACTTGTCTCTTTTCCGAAGAAATCTTTCGTATAATCCACAGTTCCATCCTCATTTTTCGGAACATTTTCCAGGTCCATCGTTGTAACACGGAACATCTCTCCCGCTCCCTCACAGTCACTTCCCGTAATCAGCGGTGTGTTTACATAAACGAAATCTCTCTCCTGGAAAAATTTATGGATTGCATATGCGGTCAGTGAACGCACACGGAATACTGCCTGAAATGTATTGGTTCTTGGCCGCAGATGTGAAATTGTCCGAAGGAATTCGAAACTGTGACGTTTTTTCTGAAGCGGATAATCCGGTGCAGATGCACCCTCTACTTCTACGGTATCTGCCTGTATCTCAAAAGGCTGCTTTGCCTGTGGTGTTGCAACCAGCGTTCCCGTTACAATAATCGCGGCGCCAACATTTAATTTAGAAACTTCTGAAAAATTATCCATTTTATCATTGTATACAATCTGCAGAGGTTCAAAGAATGTTCCGTCATTTACCACGATAAATCCAAATGTCTTGGAATCTCTGATGCTGCGTACCCATCCCCCAATGGTTATTTTTTGGTCAATGTAACTTTCCTTATTTTTAAATAATTCTCGAATTGTAATCAAATCCATACCAAATTACTCCTTTTCCCTTATTACTCTTGTGTCTGGACACTTTCCAGTTATTATAGCATATCTGTCCAATATTTTAAAGGGTATGAGCCACCTTCACGGAGCCATCATATTTTCCCCTTTAAAAATCTACGCCGATATTTTAAATCTGCATACTCAGTGATCTTTTTTAAATATAGGCTGTCCGCCAGGCCACCCGCCACTCCGACCAACGGTATTCCCTGCAAAAATTTCAGATGCAAGAGCTCTGCTGAAAGACTTTCTGCTGCCTGACGAATCAATTTCTGCTTTTCTTCCAGTGCAGGAAGTCCACTGTCAATTTCTGTATTAATCCAATTATTGGAATAGATCAGCCTTTCTCCCCGTAGCATACTTGTTTCAATAATTCCCAGGATAAAACATTGTTCTTCTTCTGAATCGTAAGAAAATCCGTAACTTAATGCAATTTCATAAATACTTTTAAGCAGGACTGCTGTAAAAATCGGAATATCTGGAATTCCGATTCCCAGGACCCCAAGTCCCGCTCCTTCCGCACCCGATATCAGAAGATTTTTCGCCCTGCTTCTTCCAGCCTGACGTGCAAATGCTTTTACACTCTTTCTGTTATTCTCTTTTGCAGCTATAGCTTCATTGTCCTGATATTCTTGTTCATACCGGTTTTTTTGATAACTCTTCTCAATAATTCCAGTTCCTTTCTCAAATACCAATGCAAACGCCTTAACAAACGCTTCGTTCAATGTACTTTCTAACTGTTCCGGAATTTTCTGAGAGATTTTCTGCCGGATTACAGATGGATTCTCTTCTTTCTGTTTTCTTAAATAACGACGTTCCTGTTTTTCTAATGCATCCCATTCTTTCTCCCAATAATCCTTTGAAAAGATCACTGTAATCCTTCCCCCTTTTCCGACAATCCTTAAAATCATTATAAAGCCATCTGTTCTCGAATTCAATTCTAGGATTCTTTTCTTCTTGCTTTTCTCCCCTCACTATGTTATACTGCATATCGCGATAAAGCACCGAGTGTTCGAGACCTTCCACTCGTAAAACAAAACTTCATAGCCAGTAGTTTTATTATGATTTATCATAATTTAAAAAGCCCTAGAAACACACGTTTTCTAAGGCTTTTCTTTATGTCTTGATTTATCTTTGCTTATTCAATTGTGGGTACAGAGTGGGTACAAAATAATTCTCTCAATGGCCTCAATAACAGGATACCTTAACAATCAGCATATTTTTCTATTTCCCTACGTAACTTATTTGAACTACTTTTTATCTCGTTTAGATGATACTTGCTTGATTTCTCTATTGCCTGCTTTAACCGAGTTCTCTTCAGCTTTCCTTCTGGTGTATTATCCTGTAGCGCCTGATGATATTCTTCATATTTTTTTGATTCCGCTCTGATGTAAATATCTAATGTTCCATAAAATAATTGGTTGATTTTATAGTCTAATATGTCCTACTTTTCACTAATTTCTTTTTGACGTTTATCTCCTTTGAAAGGGCTATAGTATTCTACCAATACAAATGGTTTCTTGTACTCTCCCAGCATTTCATCTCTATATTCCCTTATTTCAATCAAGCTTTCTTTTTTATCAATGTTCTTCAAAACTGAATATGCACTTCTTAATTTAGTATCAATTTCGTAAACAAGCTTTCTTTCAATCCTGATATATTCTATATATTCGCTTAGAATTAATACCCCACCACTGCAAGCACATCCTATCAGAAAATTGACGCAAAATGCTCTATGACCATGCAAAAAAGAAAAATACGAGACAAAACAAGACTCAACCCTCCCAAATAGGTGAAATTCCAATATAATTGCCATAACTAAGCATCCCATCGAAAATCTCCCGATATTTTTTATTTGATTTTTACTTCTATGCATTCGTGTCCTCCATATTTTTTTATTTTATCATACTCTATATTGTAAAGAAAAACAAACGAAAAACGCCTTACCATCGTAAAGCGTTTTCTACCTCACACTTTTAAAATACATTTGCAATCTTCTCCATTTCTTCTGCCTTTGTATCCGGTAATACATGGCTATACAGATCCATCGTCATGGCAAGTGAACTATGTCCCAGAATGGTCTTTAATACCTGTGGTTGCATTCCTGCTTCTATTGCCCTAGTTGCAAATGTATGCCGGAATACATGCGGCGTAATACGCGGAAAATCATATCCTGCTGCCCTAATCTGATTTATGATACGCTCAATTTCTCTTTGCACTCTTTCTCGGCTCAACGGATCACCATTCTCATTGCAGAACAAATACCGATCTATCCGCTCTACTTTGAATCCCCAAAATTTCCGCTGGTCCTCTAATAATTGTAAAATGGCAGCAGTCAACGGTATATCTCTAGTTGATGTCCGTGTCTTAGGAGTATCCTCCATGTATCCCTGTCCCTCGATATATTTAAGTGTCCTTTGTACATGAATCACATTCTTTTTCTTATCAATATCTGTATATTTCAACCCTCTCATTTCCCCATTACGCATTCCAGTACGAAGCATAACCGCAAAGAAATTATATAAATAGCTGTCTTTTGCATATTCCATAAATAACGCCTGCTGTTCTTTAGTCATAGCTTGTCTCCCTTCTATAATCTAGATAACAGTTCCGGCATCCGACTGAATCATCTTCCTGACTATTGTACCTCGCCCCTTGCTTCACTCACAGGTATATGGTTTTCAGCTTCACAACCTTTCGGGTTGTTCGTTTGCCTTACCTTTATCTTGATTATATTATACATCTTATACCGTGTATATTCAATTGACAAACATATCAAATATACACGGTTTGAAGAGTCTGTTTTTGTTAATTATATACATTGCAAAGCGTGTATATTTAAGGTATAATTATAGTATAATAAAGGAGAATCTCGCCGTTTTCTCGGCTCTATGATTCGGAAAGGACTATTATGGGGAAAATTGTATACACCAAATTATTGAATTTGCTAGAAGAACACGGATTAACTACTTACAAAATACGTAAAGAAAAAATAATTTCAGAAAGCACTTTGCAAAATATACGTGAGGGAAAACGAATTACAACCGATTCTATTGCCGCTTTATGTGAAGCATTAAACTGTCAGCCAGGAGATTTATTGGAGTATATACCAGATGAAAAATAGCTTTTTTACTAACATTCCAAAATATAATGGTATAGGTGTTTATGCACTTATCAATAATAGAAGCAAGAAAATGTATATTGGATCATCTAAAAATATACATCAACGTATAATGCAACATAAAGCTACTCCTCCTTCTGCACTCAAATCAGATATTCAGCAAGGCGATACTTTTTCTGTGGAAATTTTAGAAACATTGCCCTATGGGTGTAATCAATTCGATATATTTGGTCGTGAATCATTTTATATATCAAAGTACAATACACTGTCTACCGGATATAATCGCGCAAAAACAACTTGTTGCACTAAAGACGAGCTACTTCATTCTCTTACACTATTTAAAAACAATAGCAAAATGGCTGAATATATTGAAAATATTATAGCTAAAAGAGAACGCCCAATTTTTATATCAATATAGGCAAGAGAAACCATATTACCATTGAGCTTACATCAAGCCTTTTAGATGATCTTCTGGCTCACGCTAATCAGCAAGGCGAGTCTATGAATCAATTTGTTGTCCGGGCAATTAATGAAACTATGGAACGTGATACCAAATAACGTATACACTACCTAAAAGACAATTTTGTCCAAAAGTAAAGAAACGTCGACACCAAATCAGGTAGCCATGATATAGGGCGTCCCATATTTGTCCCACCACGCAATCCCAACACAGGACTTCATAGGGCGTAACAATTTTGGTGACCCCTTATTGGAAACTGCCGCTTTGGCAGTTTTGACCTGCGTACTCGATGCGGATACTCAGCTTATCTTCAAAGATAGGGTGTCACATTTCGATACCACCTTCCCATTTTAGGAACACGCTCAATTTTGAGCTCACTCTTGCGTCCTGCTACCAGATATGTTATATTAAAGACACAAAAGGGAAATCGGAAGCGGCTTACCCGATTATAATGTTAAAGCTATTTTACAACAGCCGTCATTATTCGCAGTAATGGCGGCTATTTTCGTGTCCCCTTGAAAATCTGATAGCACAGACCAACAAGGGCAACCATAAGTATACAGAACTGAATCAGATCAGAATATGTAACCATGTTATCGCCCTCCTTTCTTTCGTCCGGAGGGTGTTCCCTCCGTAAAGAAGGGTAAGCCGCCTCGCTCTGGTTTCCCATGCGAAGAGTTTAGCATATTCCAATCAGAGATTCAATGTCCTGCTGCCATCTTCGAAATCTTTGTATAGTATTACTCTTGGTTATCTAATAGAACGCTTTTTAGAAATGCCCCTGTTTTCTCTTTCGCTTTCATACTTCTGACACTGAATTCTGGCATTGGTACGGGGATTGAATGTCCAAGAATCCTATTTACCGTTCTTTCATCTCCCGGAAGATCTTCCATTTTATAATTACTGGTGTATATGGTTGAAAGCATATTCTTATCTCGATAATCTACAAGACGAAACACAGAATTATTGATCCATTCTTTTTGGGTTACTTCAGCGCCTATATCATCCAGAACCAAGAGCCTGCAATCAAATATAGATTTTACTATTTCCTTTTCTTGATCCGTTTTACCCTTTAATAGCTCTATATATTCCGTAATGCTGACAAACTTCACTGATATATCTAGACGTTCCATTATTTCATTAGCAAGGCAGCAGGCTAATAATGTCTTTCCACTACCTTTTGTTTTAGAATAAATATAAAGGCCTCGTCCTTCTCTTCGGAAATCGTCAAATCTTACTACAAAAGCATTGGCAATTTTCTTTTGTTGTTCCGTGATTTCATTATATTTAGACCATTTAAAATCTTTTGCTCGCTTATATACATATTCTGGTGGCATCATACTCCTACTTCTCCGTCTTTCTACTTCTCCACCAGGCATTGCATTATCTGAATACCAAAAATCCTGCGTACTTCCATATTCATCAAGACAGTATGCCTCAAGAGTACCTTTCGTACTGTCCGTATCAACTACAGATATATTTTCTATTACACCTTCAAGACAAATATTCCCTATACATATCCGCTGCCGGTCCCCGATGTTCCTCTGTCTCACTCTTATCACCCTCTTTCTTCAGATAATCAGTAAACGGTGTACTAGCACTTAAAAACGTAGATCCAAGCTTGATATACCGCTCCTCTGTCTTTCTTTCCTTACATTCCTTTGCATACTCAACGGCAGCAGTCAATAGCTCCTCTTCTGAATACCCCTCTTTAAGACGTGCATTATAGCATTTATATGCCTTTGCTTTTTCTTTCTTCCGTGGATATGCATTCCAGAATGATTCAAAATGCACACTATAGTTATTATTCTTTTCTTTATCTATATCTCTTTCTTTATCTAGGAAGCTAACATTAGCATTACTGTTAGTTTTACAGTTAGATTTATCAACTATCCCCCTCTGCTTTTCTCGATAATTCCGCATGTAATTCCTTTGATATTCTTTCTTTTTTTCCAACTGGTCCATATTCTGATGTTTGCCCCAATTTGGAATTGTAATAGCTCCGCCTATTCTTTTTATCATTCCGAATCGTTCAAATGTATCCAGTGCCAGCTTCACTGTATTCTCCTTGCGGCGGAAAATCGTAGATAACATAGAGTCTGTATATGCAACTGTATCATTCATCACAAAAACACCACTATTATTCATTTTCCCGGCAAGGCACAGCAATTTGAACCATATCACAATAATAGAATCAGCATCCGGAAGGCTTTC
>JALEKG010000128.1 GCA_022769185.1 Dorea sp.
AATCTTATCCTGCATTTCGTCAATCATGTACTGTACGGTGTTTTTATCCAGTTCGGCTAATTCTTTGGAAAACATTTCGATCATCCTTTCCAGGTTCAGACACATCTCATAAATATCACGATAGATTGGCTCGAACTTCGGATAGGACTGAATCAGCTTCAGAATCGTATCCGGGTCATCAATACTAAGAAAAGTGAGCCATGCCTCAAGTTCGTTCGTGATGGTTACGCTTTTATTATCCAGTGTTTCCTGAAAGATGTCAAGCGCAATGAAGACGTATTCCTGCAGGAGTTCCAACCGAAGCCCGGTATCCGATTGCTGCTTCATATGGTGCAGATAGACATCGTGGAACTGATGGAATTCTGAAGTGCTTTTTTCAAAGAATACGATGGTGTAGACTTTTTTGATATCTTTATAACTGAATTTCTTTCCCATTTCTCCTTTTACGCGTTTGTACTGGCGAAGAAGCAGGTCGGCAGAATAGCAGGCACTGCGCTGTCCGGGGAAGGCATAACCGATTTTCTGCATTTCAACATTGGCAATGCTTCCATCTTTCAGCTTTACCACAATGTCCAGAATCAGAAGGGAACATTCCGCTGCGATTCGAGAGGAGTCAGCGGGAAGTACTTTGAGAATTTTGACTTGGAAACCAAGAATCAGAGAAAGAAGACGTTCGAGACGTTCCGGAACTGTGTCGAGATTGAAGAGTTCTTTGAAAAAAGAATCATAGAGAAGTTTAACGCCCCGGACACCGGTACAGAAATCCAGGAAATCATTCTGGTATTGTTCTTCCCAGTTGAAAAAAGTGGCGGAAAGAGCAGGAGAGTTACGGATCTCGTACAACACTTCCTCCCGGTCCCGGATCATGGGAAAATGTTCTTGCAGTTTGTTGGGCATAGGCAGATCCTCCTTATGTGAAATAAAATTTAATTTTGTAAAGTTTGAATTATGCTCCGGAAGCGAAGCGGTGAAATCAGATGCCGGATGGCATATTGATTAGAAATGGATCGGATGACATGATAATAGGTGCAAAAACAGAACAGGCATCAAACCTGTTCTTACTCTTTTTTTAATTTCTGCTTTAAACGGTCAATTTCTTCCTGTAAAGAAAGGAGATTTTTCTTTTGAGCTTCCTGCAGAGATAAAAGTTCTTTTTCGTGAGTTTCCTGCATGGATTGAATTGTATTTTTCTGTTCTTCGATGGTGTTAGCTTGCGCATCAATCTTATCCTGCATTTCGTCAATCATGTACTGTACGGTGTTTTTATCCAGTTCGGCTAATTCTTTGGAAAACATTTCGATCATCCTTTCCAGGTTCAGACACATCTCATAAATATCACGATAGATTGGCTCGAACTTCGG
>JALEKG010000008.1 GCA_022769185.1 Dorea sp.
ATCCGAAGTTTGAAACCTTTAATTGCCTGAAAAAGTATTAAATTGTCATAGTTCATTTATGGGCTTATTAAAGTACGCCCTACATCTGATGATTTATGTCAATTCAGAAACCATTCTGAATAATGACCGTTTTTTCTCTCCTTATATGAGGAAAGTTATCCACATCATAGAAAAAAACATTTAACAATTACCTATTATATTTACCTGTCATTTTCTTTCACAGCAATCATTATCTTATCATGCGACACCTTTTTTGACAACGGGTTTAGGTACTGTATTTCACAATAAAAAGTTCCACACTCATGACATCGTTCAGGCGTCCTGTTTTGACCAATTCTTCCGTGTCTAAAGCATCCTCCAGAATTCTTCTCAATTCCTGTTTTGAAAAAGTACGGGACTGCTGCATATATTTCCCGGCTACAAACGGATGAAGTCCTACCGTCTTTGCAATCTGTGATTTATCATATCTTTTTTCTGCCAGATCCTTTACTTCCATTAACAGCTTAAACTGACGGGCAAGCAGGTATAAGATCCGCATCGGTGGTTCTTTCAATGCCAGAAGATCATAATAATAATCCAATGCTTTTTTCTGCTGCTTTGCAGCAACAGCTTCTACCATATCAAAGATCTGGTTCGTAATCTGTGTCGTACAGATTTCTTCCACATCCTGGACAGTAATCTCTTCTTTGCCCAATGTATAGGAAAAAAGCTTTTCCATCTCTTTTTCCAGATTTTCCATATCAGTCCCTGCCCGAGAAATCAGATATCTGGCCGTTGTTTCCTTAATCTGCCGTCCTTCTTTTTTTACATTTCCGGCGATCCAGTAAAGCAGCGTCTTCTCATCCTGACGGGCCATTTCCACAATACGACCTTTGTCCTTAACGGCTTTATACAGCCTGTTCCGTTTATCCACTTCATTTTCCACAAACAAAAAACAAGCCGTTACCGGCATCGTTTTAATATAATCTGCCAGTTCTGGTACTGCGTTTTTAAAATAGCCGGAATTTTCTACAACAATCAGGCGACGCTCTGCAAAAAACGGCATCGTCTCTGCAAGATCGATCAACTCTCCAGGGTTGATTCCCTTTCCTTCATAATAGGCATAATTTACAGTATCCCCTTCTGGAAGCATCGCCTTCGTCAATCTGTCCTTATACTGTTTTTTCAGATAGGCCTCCTCCCCATATAGAAGGTAGGCCTGTTTGAAATTTCCCGTCTTAATATCTTCATTTAAATTTTTCATTTAATTTCTGACCATATCTCTAGAAATATCCTCCAGGGAATGAGCTCCACACATTGCCATGGTATCTCTCAACTCTGCTGCAAGCTTTGCAGTATAAGCTTCTACTCCTTCCACTGCTCCTCCGTATACTGCCGTCACATATGGACGTCCGATCAGGACTGCATCTGCACCCAATGCCAGTGCTTTGAAGATATCCACTCCAGAACGAATCCCTCCATCAACAAGAATCTTCATATCAGCTCCCACTGCATCTACGATTTCTTCTAATACTTCTGCAGTTGCCGGACACTGATCCAGGACACGTCCACCATGATTCGATACTACGATGGCAGATGCTCCCGCTTCTTTTGCCTTTAATGCGCCCTTTACTGTCATAATTCCTTTGATAATAAATGGTACTCCTGCTTCTTTTACAATTTCCTGCAATTCTGCTACAGATTTGCTACCTGCCGGAGGTGTCAGATTCTGAAGAAACGGAAGTCCTGCGGCATCAATATCCATTGCTACAGCAAAAGAGCCGCACTCTTTGATCATAGCAAGTTTTTCTTTTAACGTCACAATATCCCATGGTTTAACCGTTGGAATCCCCTTTCCATTTTTTTGTTTGATTGCTTTTGTAGCGGCCACCATCACTGCCGGATTGGTTCCATCCCCAGTAAATGCAGCAATCCCCGAGTCCGCACAGGCTGATACAAGAATATCGTTATACTGAAGATCGTCATATTTGTCACCATAATGAAGCTTCATTGCTCCGATTGGAGCCGCAAAGACCGGATATTTAAACGTCTGTCCAAATAGCTCCAGTGTAGTATCAACCGGTTTATTTTCACAGATTGTATCCATATTTACACATAATTCCTGCCATTTATCATAATTGCGGATTGCTACTGTTCCGCTTCCTTTCGCTCCAGGTCCCGGCATTTTATTACTGCAGGCTCTTCCATTGCAGACCGGACATGCCTTGCAATGTTCTCCCATACATGTTTTTGCATTCTGTAATACTTCTTCGTACGTCATTTCTTCTATTTCCTCTTTTCTTATATTTAGAATAAACTCCTTCTAAAAGTATACTGAATTTTTCAATTGAATTCAACTGTCATGATATTTTTCTTTACTTTGACAGTGACCGCTCCTGATTCCTGCGTAGAACAGATCCTACTATCTGCCTGTTCCAGCCTCTCAACAGTTTCCACATGTGGATGTCCATACCGATTCTTTCGTCCAGCTGATATCAAAGCATATTCCGGAGAAACCAGCTGCAAGAATTCTTCACTGGAAGAATTTTTAGACCCATGATGTGCAACCTTTAGTACTTCCCACTCAGTATCTACATACTGTTCCTGTATAATCTGCATCAGTTTTTCTTCTCCTTCCGTTTCCACATCACCAGTAAACAACATATCAAATCCTCCATACTGAAGGCAAAGCACCATAGATGCTGCATTACCTGGTTCTATAGTTCCTTCTTTCTCCGGCTGGAGACAGGTCAGGCTCATCTCCTGCTCTTTTATCTTCTGCCCCGGCTCCATCACCGCCACACAGATTCCGGCTTTTTCTGCCTTTCGTGCAAGACTGTATAAAGACTCATCCCACTTCTCCCGTACTGGCAGTACCAGCGTATCAATCTTTATTCCCAGTTTTTCTCGCTCCATCAGCTCTTCCACCCCATTCATGTGATCACTGTCACCATGGGAAATAAAAACATAATCCAGTTTCCCTACTCCCTGAGATTTTAAAAATGGTTCTATCCGATATCTTCCCACATTAGTCACATCACTGCTTCCCCCATCGATCAGATAAGTACCTCCGGATGGTCCTCTGATAAAAAGGCCATCCCCCTGTCCCACATCCAGCATAGTAATTCTTAATGTTCCCACATCTCCAAATCGATGAATTAAAATTCCGATACCAAGAATCATAAGAAACATTGCTTCTATCAAAACTCTTTTCCTGCCGTTGCCTGATTTCAATTTTACATTTTTTTGTTTCATCCTTTGAATTTTTATCATTACAATTATCACGGCCAATAACAGATAATACACTACAATCTGCCATAACTCTGGCCGTCCGATCACCATTCTTGCACCCGGAAAACAAATGGTGATCGAGCTGCTTTTTTCGTATAGATCCAAAATCATTCCACATATTTTAAATATTATTTCCTGTCCTGGCAGCATCAGCCCATACAGAATACTTCCCATCATTCCCAGGAAAAGAAGTATCGACATCAGTGGAATAACATATAGATTTAATAAAACAGAATATACCGGAATCTCAAAAAAATAATATAATATCACGGGTAGCAGAACAATTTGAATGCTGATGCTGCCCCATAACGATTGCATCGGAAGATCCTGAAAAACCGGGAACACAAATTCAATTGCCAGACATGCACCAAAAGACATCCAAAAACCACCATCCATCAGATAAAGAGGCCTCCAGCACAACACTATAACTCCAGCAGATGCAATTGCCGTCTTATTGTCATAATGAGATCCTGTCATATCTGCACCCGTTCGGAACAGAAACATCACGAAGGAACGGACTACCGATACTGACCACCCGACCATCATAATATACATTCCCAAAAACAGAATACCTCCAGTCCCTGCCACCAGATAGGAACCGGTCAGCTTACGCAATATCCGATAAATTCCAAGTCCGATCAACGACAAATGAAGACCAGAAATAGCCAGTATATGTCCGATTCCATTCGCCTGATACAAATCTTTCACGTCCTGATCCATTCCATTTTTATCTCCCAGCATGATCGTACTGAGTGTAGCGCCTTTCCGTTCTCCCAACACTTTCGTCAGAATCTCTTTCCAGCTCACCTGTAAATGTTTTAATGCATCCCTGTATTTCCAACAGGAACTATCTGATACCTGTATTCCAGATGCCCATACCATTCCGTGAATATTCTGCCGCCTGTAATATTGTTTCTGATCAAAATTTCCTGGATTTCTGGCAGTATCAAAAAACATTGCCTCTCCATGCGCTGTAATTTCATTTCCTATATGTAATTCTAAATTGGAGTCTGTGTAAATAAGAATATTAGATTCCTGAAAAGAATGATTTTCAGATTGTATAGAATTGTCCTTCAGATATATCGCCCGATAAGTTTCTTTTTGTTCAATCCGATATACTCTGCCACAAACCGTGAGAATATCTCCCTCCTGCACATTTCTTTCAAGAGGAGAAAGACGAAGCTCCTTGATGAACTTCTCTCCCCCTCCTTCCACGGCAATAATTATCATGGCGAGAACGATCAGGCATACTGTAAAAAGCGGCCTGTTTTTCAATTACTTTCCTCCTCTACGATTTCCAGGTTTCTGGATAGAGGTTTACTTAGATCCACTTTGCCCATATAGTTTATATCCGATTTTCCATTAACAGATATCTGTACTTTACTGGAGCTTCCTCCTTCTACAATCGAATTCACGATTGCATAGATCGTAAGCTCTGGATCTATTACGTAAGTATTATTTAAAAATCCTTCATCCAGATTCACATAACAGATATGATCTTTTACTGATACTCCCAGTACCTTTGTTTCCACTGGAATTACAGACTGACTGCTCCCTGAGGACGGTCCTTTGATCAACTGTTCTACAATCAGTTTTTCCTTTGACATATTGCTGTTGTACCTGACACTGACAGATTCTTTCACCAACTTGTCACCTTGCTTATTCGCAAAATACAGATTCAGATCTCCTACCTGATAAGAATGCAGCGAAGACCCTGTGTTCTGTACAAAATCTTCTGCACGCATATACCCTACTTCTTTTCCCTGGCTGTCTTTTAATGGTTCATTTCCAATGAAAAAATAGACATAATCCACCCCTGTAACCTGGCCAAGGCTCTGCACAACCGCCGCTCTCAAAATCACTTCTTCCGTCCGGGACATCTCGCTGTACTGACTGTTAAAATGAATATCCAGTTTTCCATCAGTAAGCTTCCATTCTTCTATATCTATTTCTCTCGAAAATACACTATGATATTCATCACTGTCTGGTTCTTTTTTTAATGCGCCAATTACGTCTGCTATTTCTTCCTCCACCGTATCACCTTTAATTTCATACTCTTCCTTAACCAGAGAACTACCAGACGCATTCACATAATAGATACCCGTTCCCGGACCGTTTATTTTTTGTCCTTTACTGCAGCCGCACAGCAGGAAAATGCATATCAACAGGAGTATTCTAACATGATATTTCTTTTTGCTATCCATACCGCTCTCCCTTCTGCCTATGACACATATGTCAAAGGAATCCGAATGGTAAATGTGGTTCCTTCTTCAGGCTGACTGAATACTTTAATTGCCCCACGATGCATGACCACTGCACTTCTTGCGATTGCAAGCCCGAGTCCTGTCCCGCCGATTTCTCTTGAATGAGACTTGTCCACACGGTAAAATCTTTCAAAGATATGCTCTATCGAGTCCTCCGGTATGCCGATTCCAGAATCTGCCACTTCAATATAACAGTTCTTATGGTCTGCATTCAGAGACACATGCACCCAGCCATTTTCTTTATTATATTTAATCGCATTTTCCACCAGATTTGATATTGCAAGTGAAAGCTTCGTCTCATCCACCTCTGCAGTCACTGGTCGGAAACTCTCAAATATCACTTCTATATTCCTCGTTGCTGCAATCGGTCTGAGTCTTTTCAAAATTCGTTCCACAAGCTCATTCATATTCTCGGTCTTGATATTCATTGTATTGGCCGTATTCGCCGTTTTATCCATCTTTACAAGAGATAACAGATCATTGATAATCTTACTTTCCCGTTCAATTTCCTCTGACATGTCTCTCATAAATTCCTGATAAAGTTCCACCGGGACATTTTCCTCGGACAAAAGAGAATCTGCCAGGACTTTCATAGATGTAATAGGCGTTTTCAGTTCATGCGAGACATTCGATACAAACTCATTTCTCGAGTCATCCAGTGCCTTCATTCTCCCTGACATCTTATTAAATGCATCCGATATATCCATTGTCTCTGTATAGGTATTTTCATGAAGATAATCTTCATCATATCCCTCTGTAACCGCAGAAATAGATTTTGTAATCCGCTGAAATGGTTTTGTCATCACAAATCCAGCAACAAATGCTCCTAGTATAACAATCAGTCCTACAACAACCAGCACAACATTCGCCTTACTATTAAGAACTGACAAATTTCCAATAATCGAATCTGTCGATACACTGACCAGCATGACTCCGGCAACATCACCATTTGCCGCTCCGGGAATAGGAGATGTTACTTCAATATATCGATTTTTCTCATCATACTGACTGGTTCCTTTCCCCCCAAAGCATTGGATTACATCCTCAGATACAATGGTTTTACCTACATCCATGTCATATGTGTCTACTTCAATCCGGAAATCTCTGTCTATGACCATTACACGGCCATTATAGATATTAGACAGCTGAATCAGTTCCGTTCTGATGACATCTGAAGTACTGCCAGTCGAATATCCGGAATTGCCCAGCTGGTTACAAAGAATGGTACATTGATTCTGTATCTCGGCAGTCCGTACCTCTACTGCCCGTTTCTCATAACTATTTAAAATCACCGTTTTCATGCACATCATCGGAACGATTCCTGCCAGAAGAACCAGCAGGATTATCCGAAAACGCAGGCTCTTAAATATATTACGCCTGAAATATTTTTTAACCCCTGAAATAATAACCAACGCCCCATTTCGTATAGACATATTTTGGATCACTCGGATTCGTTTCTATCTTTTCTCTTAAACGACGAATATGTACATCTACAGTTCTTGCATCACCCGGATATTCATATCCCCATACAATATTCAAAAGGTTCTCCCGGCTGTATACCTTATTCGGATTCATAGCAAGAAGTTCCAGAAGATCAAACTCCTTAGCCGTCAGATTAATCTCTTTATCCCCAATCATCACACGTCGGCTTTCGCAGTCAATCTTCATCTCACCTTTTATAATAACTTTATCATTGCTCTGTCCCTTGTCGCGCTTGCTGGTCCTGCGCATGATTGCTTTAATTCTTGCTTTTACCTCCAGGATATTAAAAGGCTTTGTTATGTAATCATCTGCACCATATTCCAGTCCAAGTATTTTATCCATATCATCACCTTTGGCTGTGAGCATAACAATCGGCACATCGGAATACTCCCTGATCTGCTGGCATACTTCAAATCCATCATGTTTCGGGAGCATAATATCCAGAAGGATAATATCATATGCATTTTCTTTTGCAAGTTTCAATGCCTCCTCGCCATCATAGGCGCAATCCACTTCCATACCATCCTGTTCCAGACTGAATCTTATTCCCTTTACGATCAGTTTTTCATCATCTACAACCAATACTCGCTTACCCATTCTATTACTCCCTTATCAAATTTTAATCTGATCCTTAATTTTGTTAAAAGTGCCTTCCTTAATTCCTTCTACCTGCATCAGCTCATCAATATTATGGAATTCTCCATGTTCTTCTCTGTAGCGAATGATAGCAGATGCTTTTGTCTCTCCAATACCAGCAAGTGACATGAGCTGTTCCTTAGATGCCGTATTAATATTAACTTTCCCATCATCGGCAGAGAACTCTGCCATCTGCTGCCCATTGTTCAGACCTGCACCTGAAATTTCCTCTTTTGAAGGTACATAAATCTGTTGCCCGTCCTCTATTTTTTCTGCCTGATTCAAAGACTCCCCTGCTGCTCTTTCTGTCATTCCTCCTGCCATTTCAATTGCTTCATACAGACGGCTTCCTGCCGGAAGCTGGTACACACCTGGAGCGGCCACTTCTCCACAAACATGCACCCAGATTTCTTCCTCATCACTTTGCTCCGCCTCTGACAGATTTTCTTCTGTCTGTACTTCTTTTATTTCTTTCACTTCTGTTAATTCCGCCTGCTGCTTCTGCATATCTCCGGAACAGCCGTACAGAAAGAGTACGGATACCAGAATGAGCATACGTCTCATATTTTCCCTGGTTCTTCTCATGCATAATCTCTCCTTTGCAGTCTGTCGACACTGCAAATATCCCGCTTATGCCTAGTTAAATTTATTGTACTATTTCCACTGAAAAATTGCAACACCAAGAAGTGCAATCACCATTCCGACCACCTTACGCCATTCCAGTGGTTCTTTTTCTACTCCGAAAAGCCCCAGGAGTTCAATCACATAGGATACGATCAATTGTGCAATCACAATGAGAAGCGTTGCCTTTGCCGGTCCTAAAAGTTCCATGCCTTTGATCACCGTCCAGGTAATTCCCGCACCGATCACACCTCCAAGCAATACATATTTCGGTTCCACTTTTGCCAGTGATGCAATACTATCCCTTCCTGCAATCATCCATACTACCAAGCACAGCATAAAAGCACTGAACTGCACCCACGCATTGCTGACCCACATCCCAGTTGTCTTTGTAACCTGTGTATTAAATACTCCCTGGACACTCATCAATGCTCCGGATAACAATGCAATCAAAAAACCAATCATGATTCCTACCTCCTACATTCCTGTAAATAGTATATCCAACGATTGGTTTTTTATGTCCCTGCTTTGGGACTATAATACTTTCTTAAGTTTTTCTATCATCTCATCTACATGCTCTTTTTCAATCACAAGTGGTGGGACAAAACGAATGATATCTTCCCCTGCCCCGATAATCAAAAGTCCTTCTTTCAAGGCAGCATTCGTTACTTTAGAAACAGGTTTTGTAATCTGGATTCCCTGCATCAATCCCGTTCCTTTTCTCGCTGTTACACAATCGTACTCATCCACCAGTACATCCAGCTTTTCTGCCAGATATGTTCCTACTTCTTTTGCATGTTCTGCAAGCTTCTCTCTTTCAAATATTTCAATAGTCTTACTGACAGCCATACATGCCAGAGGATTTCCACCATACGTTGTTCCATGATCTCCCGGCTCCAGTGAAGATTCTGCCACCTGATCCGTCATTGCAAATGCACCCACTGGAATTCCGCTTCCGATTGCCTTTGCCATAGACATTAGATCCGGTTTGATTCCATATGCCTGCCATGCAAACATGGATCCAGTACGCCCCATACCGCACTGCACCTCATCACAAATCATCAGTATGCCTTCATCATCGCAGAGTTTCCGAATTCCTTTCATAAACTCTTCTGTTGCCAGATTGATTCCTCCCTCTCCCTGGAGAGGTTCCAAAATTATGGCACATGTTTTATCTGTTACCAATGCTTTCACACTGTCCAGATCGTTGTATTCTGCAAAGGAAACACCCGGAACCAGCGGTTCAAATGGCTCCCGGTACGGACTATGCCCGGTCACAGACAAAGCACCCATGCTTCTTCCGTGAAAAGATTCTTTCATTGCAATAAATTCACACCTGCCGGTTCCTTTTTTATAAGCATATTTTCTTGCTGCTTTTAAAGTTCCTTCTACCGCCTCTCCTCCACTGTTCGTAAAGAAGATCCGGTCCATTCCCGTTATTCTTTTCAGATCCTCTGCTGCTTTTCCGCAGGTTGTATTATAATAAAGATTGGAAGTATGAAATATCTGATCAATCTGCGATTTTAAGGCATCATTCAGTTCCTGATTACCATATCCAAGAGATGACACAGCATAGCCCGCCGCGAAATCCAGATATTTTTTTCCATCGGTGTCAAATAAATAAACCCCTTCTCCTTTTTCCAATACAATCGGAAACTGATTATAAGTATGTACCAGTGCCTGATTCGTTTCTTCCATATATTGATTCATAAATCTATTCTCCATGATAAAATTTCTCGTCAGTATCATTCAGGATTGCTGTTCCGATTCCTTTATTTGTAAATATTTCCAGAAGCAGGCAGTGTGGAATCCGCCCATCCAGAATATGTACTCTGGAAACTCCATTTTCAATCGCTTCAATACAGTTCTGAATCTTCGGAAGCATACCTCCTCCAATATATCCTTCCTTCATCAGTTGTTTTCCATCAGACACTTTTAACTCAGAAATTAAGGTCTCTGGATCATTTGGATCCTTATATACCCCTTCGATATCTGTCAGGAACGCAAGCTTTTCTGCCTTGACCGCTTTTGCAATCGCACATGCTGCATCATCTGCATTAATGTTATATGTATTATAGTCATCATCCAGTCCGACAGGACAGATAATCGGAAGAAAATCCTTCTCCAGCAGATCGAAAAGGATATCCGCATTGACCTCTTTGACATCACCAACAAAGCCAATATCTTCCCCATCTGCATATTTTTTATCTACTTTCAGAAGTGCGCCGTCTTTTCCACTGATACCAATTGCTCTGACTCCAAGCTCCTCTACCAGCTGTACCAGGCTCTTATTTACTTTACCGAGAACCATTTCCACCAGTTCCATAGTTGCTTCGTCCGTAACGCGAAGACCATTCATAAATTCCGGCTGCATTCCGACCTTCCCAACCCAACGGCTGATTTCCTTACCTCCACCGTGTACGATGATTGGTTTGAATCCTACCAGCTTCAAAAGTGTTACATCCTGAATGACCTGAGCTTTCAACTGCTCATCAATCATCGCACTTCCGCCATATTTTACAACAATGATCTTCCGGTTAAATCTCTGAATATACGGCAATGCCTCGATCAGCACTTCTGCCTTGTCCAGATACTTCTGCATTGATTTTTCCATTTTCACTCACGCTCCTTTTTATAGCATGCAATCTATTTATCGCTATAATCTAATGTATTCGTTACATATTTCTAATTCTATTAACTTCTGTAATCCGCATTGATTTCAATATAACCATGCGTAAGATCACAGCCCCATGCAGTCGCTTCTTTGTCACCCATTTTCACATCTGCAATTGCAGTTACCTCAGGCTCAGAAAGGATCTTGGTTGCTTCTTCTTCACTGTAATCCACCGCCGTACCATTTTCAATAATCTGTATCTTTCCTGCCTTACTTTCAAAAAACAGATCCACTTGTTCTGGATCAAACTGTGCGCCAGAATAACCCATAGCACAAAGGATTCTTCCCCAGTTTGCATCATGTCCTGCGATAGCCGTCTTAGTCAGATTCGAGCATACAATCGATTTTGCAAGCGTTTTTGCCTGTTCTACACTTTCACATCCGACAGCCTTTACTTCAAATAATGCAGTTGCTCCTTCCCCATCTCCTGCAATCTTCTTTGCAAGATACTCATTGATCACATGAAGAGCTTCTGCAAACTTTTTATAATCTTCACTCCCGTATACGATTTCCGGATTCCCTGCCAATCCATTTGCCAGAAGAATGACTGTATCATTCGTTGAAGTATCTCCATCTACGGAAATCATATTATATGTATCATCTACATCCTCACTCAGAGCTTCCTGAAGTGCATCTTTTGTGATTACTGCATCGGTTGTAATAAATGCAAGCATTGTGCACATATTTGGATGGATCATTCCAGATCCTTTTGCCATACCACCTATTGTAACTATCTTGTCTCCTACTTCAATCTCAACAGCCAACTCCTTCTCACACGTATCGGTTGTCATGATTGCTTTGGCCGCTTCGGTTCCATTTTCCAGAGAAACGTTCTTTTTTCCTGCAAGAACTTTGATTCCAGCTGTCAGTTTTTCAATCGGAATCTGCTTTCCGATAACACCTGTAGAACCGATAAGAACACCGTCTGCAGAAATATTCAGTGCCTGTGCTGCCGCCTCTGCAGTATCCTTGCAATATCCAAATCCTTCTGCACCGGTACATGCATTGGCAATTCCTGAGTTCACAATGACAGCCTGTGCTTTTGCACCGCTTTTTACCACCTGCTGATCCCATTTTACCGGAGCTGCCTTTACTACATTTGTGGTAAATGTTCCTGCTGCCACACATGGAACCTGGCTGTATACCATTGCCATATCTGTTCTGTCAGTATATTTAATTCCTGCTGCTGTTGCTGCTGCTTCATATCCTTTTGCTGCGGTCACTCCGCCTTTGATCTGTTTCATATTCTTTTCTTCCTTTCCTTCTGTCTCTATTATTTCTATATTTTATATTAATTTTTTTATTGAATAAACGCAGTAATATTTTTTTCATTCAATGTGAAATCATAATAATTCAGATCCTCGCGTCTGGTCCAGCCGATTTCCTTCCAGAACGCATTTCCAATATCATTCTTCGTAAATGCAATGAGGGATACCTTATTGATCTGCTCTTTTTTCAGTGCCTCCATAGCAAATACAACCATTGCTTTTCCAATTCCACGCATCCGGTACTGTTCATCCACACATACATGATAAAGACATCCCCTTCTTCCATCATGGCCACATAAAATCGCACCTACAATCTTTCCATCCACTTCGGCTACAACACTAGTCGCTGGATTCCGTTTCAAAAACCGTTCTATGCCTTCTCTTGAATCATCCACGCTTCGGATTCCGAAACCCTTGATCTTCATCCACAAAGTACGAACCTGATCATAGTCTTCAATTGTCATTACTCTAATCAACATATTTTTCTCCCTTATCTGTAATTCTACGGGAACATCGGAACCAGTTCCAGCCCTTCACTTTCCGGCAGTCCAAACATCAGATTCATATTCTGAACAGCCTGGCCCGCTGCTCCTTTTACCAGATTATCAATCGCCCCCATCATAATGATGCGTTTGGTTCTTGGGTCAATCTTGAAATTTAGATCCACATAATTACTGCCTTCCACCCATTTCGTTTCTGGATAGACATCCTTTTCCAACACACGGATAAATATCTCATCCTTATAATACTGATCATAAATTGCTTTTACTTCTTCATATGTAACATCCTTCTTAAGAGATGCATATTCAGTTGCAAGAATTCCACGGTTCATCGGAACCAGATGCGGCGTAAAATTGATCACAACCTGTTCTCCAGATGCATATCCAAGCTGCTCTTCGATTTCCGGAGTATGTCTGTGCGTTGCAACACCATAGGCTTTCATATTCTCATTTACCTCACAGAAAAGATTCTGCACCTTAGCACCTCTTCCTGCTCCGGAAGTCCCAGATTTCGCATCTACGATCAGTGTATTCATATCAATGATACCTTCCTTTGCAAGCGGATACGCCGTCAGAATCGAACATGTCGTATAGCATCCCGGATTCGCAACAAGTCTTGCCTTCTTCACATCCTCACGATTAATCTCACACAGACCATATACTGCCTCGCCAATAAACTGCGGACTCTTATGCGTAATTCCATACCACTTTTCGTACGTTTCAACATCCTTAATCCTAAAATCCGCACTCAAATCAATGATCTTCGTCTGTGACAGAATTTCCTCTGTCACCATCGAAGCACAAAAGCCCTGTGGCGTAGCTGTAAAAATCACATCCGCCTGCTTCGCAAGTTCCTCCATATTATCATCCAGACATTTCGCATCCACGATCTTGAACATATTCTGATAGATATCCGCATACTTCTTATCAATATAACTTCTTGAACCATACCAGACAATCTCCACATCCTTATGGCCCATCATTAACCTTACTAACTCGCCACCAGCATAACCAGTTGCTCCAATAATTCCAACCTTAATCATCTATAACATCCTTTTTAGGTGGGGACGGGGTATTTTTAAAAATCCTCCGTCCCAAATTAAAAATCCCCTGTCCCTTTTTGCAGGTTTCCCTGTCCCAAATAAAAGTACTTGCATAATTATACATCTTAAATGCATATTATGCAAGTACTTTTCTGATTTTCTGCATATTCTTACAATGATACTGATTAAATAGGATTGTCGCCACTTCATCTGCAGGTTTCTTTTACATTCTGATACATGCGTGGAGTCTGATCTGCCAATACATTCTGATAACGGTAGATACTAAGAAGCAGACCCAGCATAATATATGTCACCAGCATCCAGGTGCCGCTATATGTAATAAATGGGCAATATACACTTGTCGTTGGCATCCATCCCAGATTCACCATTATATATAATATAATTTGCAATAGAAATATGACTGTGCATCCAGTTCCCATGATCATCCCCAGCTGATTTTTTTGACTGAATGAAATTCGGAAAAGGCGCAGAATAAAATATACAATTGTGCCTACCAGAAGTATTGCTGCCAGGATACCATAGCATACAAGAATATAAGTTAATATATAATTTAACCCTTCCGTAAATTCTAAGGCTGTCTGTCCCATATATTTATTTGCTCCCACAATCTGGCTGCCAGATATCAGTTTTCTCAGTGCATGTCTCTGATAATCTCTTTCAATGCCTGCTTCGATATTTCCTTCAAAGATCCACGGAAACATACTGCGAATCCGGTTCGCCATATAGCTCGGTCCAGACATCATGATTTTCATACATCCCGCAAGCGGCACCAGAAACAACGTTCCCCATAGTACAGCAAGCGTTCTCTTCATTTTTACCTTGTACCATCCTTTTAAAATGGCCACAGATAATACTAACAAATATGCCATTGCTAGAATACATGCCTGAAACGTCCGTGGAATGCGAAGCACAAAGTATACTGGAGCAATCATCCACAACACGCTCACTACGATTCCACGATACCCTTGTCCTCTATATTGATACAATACCGCTCCGTAGAGTGGCACGGTTAAAAATGCCAATGTGGATAAAGTCAACGTACCGATTCCCAGATTGATCCAATTTGATGCGCCATTAATCTCAAGTCCAAACCCAAACATTCCCGATGCAAGCAATAGAATCATTACAACCATAATCCGTTTCGCCCATTTTCCAATCCAACTATAATCTATATAGCACACTCCCACCATCACGCCAAGTCCGATCATCATTTTCAGCAGATCATCCAGAAGATTCTGAATTCCCTGTCCATAGAAAAAGCAGACTCCTTGATTTCCAAGACGAAGCTGTAAAATATATAACAAGCAGACTCCCAACAGACTGAGCAGCACAATTCCTCCAATCATCCCCCATGCCGTCTTTGGCCGATGGATCCGATCCATCTCTATCCCAACTTCCACTGGATCCCCCATCTGGCGAACTGCCTCCTCTTCCGCCTCTTTTTCCGTCATTCCTTCTGACATATACTCTGTTTTCTGATCTTCAATGTGTGCTGACAGTTCTTCAGTCACAAGCGGAAGTACCTTCTTACAACGGATCTGTTCTGTTAAAATCTCCAAATAAGTTTGTTTATTCATAACATGTACCTCCCAGCACTTCGCCAACTGCCTGCGAATATTCTGTCCATTCCTGCGCTTTCTTCTGGAGCTGTTTCTTCCCGGTTTTAGTCAGATGGTAATATTTCCGAAGCTTTCCTACTGCCTCTTGTTCGTAGGATTCCAGATATCCCTTTTCCTCCATTCCATGAAGAAGCGGATACAGCGTGCCCGCTTTCAACTCAAACACATTCCTCGACCGTTCCCGGAGAACCTCTATCATCTCATATCCATACATATCTTTGTCCTCCAAAAGCTTCATAATTAACATTGCTGTACTTCCTGATACCAGGCTCTTATCCACTGCCATCACACATTTTCCTTTCTTTTGCGCATTTATCTTCCAAATTTCATACTTTACATTATCATAATAATGTAGAAGCAAATTTCTCCGATTGATATCCACTCCACATATCGTCCACCAATATATCGACTATCTATATAGTATATCGGTAATCTATATATGTCAATCTATTTTTATCAAAAATTCCATCTTAATTCTGCAGAATATTATATACACGAAAATATTCATATTTTTATTCATTTTATGCATAAAATCCATTATTTTAACTTTTTTAGTATTTCTTATTGCATAATTATTAAAAATAGTGTATAGTAAACCTTGCAATTCAAAAACAGATATTTCTTAAAATAAATCATTTCACATTAGGAGGATATATAAGATGAAAGAAAAAGTTGTATTAGCATATTCTGGTGGTCTTGATACCACAGCTGTAATTCCTTGGTTAAAAGAAACTTTTGGCTATGATGTCATTTGCTGCTGTATCAACTGCGGGCAGGGTGAAGAACTGGATGGACTGGAGGAACGTGCAAAAATGTCCGGAGCTTCCAAGTTATATATTGAAGATATTGTAGATGATTTCTGTGATAACTATATTGTTCCATGTGTACAGGCTCATGCAGTCTATGAGAATAAATATCTTCTCGGAACTGCTATGGCTCGTCCGGCAATTGCAAAGCGTTTGGTTGAAATCGCCAGAAAAGAAGGCGCTGTTGCTATCTGCCACGGAGCAACCGGAAAGGGAAATGATCAGATTCGTTTCGAACTTGGCATCCGCGCTCTGGCTCCGGATATCAAAATCATTGCTCCATGGCGGATGACAGATTTGTGGACGATGCAGTCCCGTGAAGATGAGATCGAATATTGCCACAAGCATGGCATTGATCTTCCGTTTGACGCAAAACACAGTTACAGTCGTGACCGAAACTTATGGCATATCAGCCACGAGGGACTGGAACTGGAAGATCCATCCCAGGAACCAAACTATGATGATCTGCTGGTTCTTACGACTCCACCAGAAAAAGCCCCGGATGAAGGCGAATATGTAACCATGACATTTGAAAAGGGTGTTCCAAAAAGTATCAATGGGGAAGAGATGAAGGTATCTGATATCATCCGTAAGTTAAATGAACTTGGCGGCAAGCATGGAATTGGTATCTGTGATATCGTAGAAAACCGTGTTGTTGGAATGAAGTCACGTGGCGTATACGAGACTCCAGGAGGAACGATCCTGTATGAGGCTCATCAGCAGTTAGAAGAACTGGTATTGGACCGTGCTACTTATGAAGTAAAGGAAGAGATGGGAAATAAGCTGTCCCAGGTTGTATACGAAGGGAAATGGTTCACACCACTGCGTGAAGCAATCCAGGCATTCATCGAAACTACACAGGAATATGTAACCGGTGAAGTAAAATTCAAACTCTACAAAGGAAATATTACCAAAGCCGGCACTACTTCTCCTTACTCATTATACAATGAATCACTTGCAAGCTTTACCACCGGAGATTTATATGACCATCATGATGCAAGCGGATTCATCAATCTGTTCGGCCTTCCATTAAAAGTACGTGCTCTCAAAATGCAGGAAGTAGAAAAAAATCAGAATTCAAAATAATCACCAAAATGATACAGCGTTTCCGGGAAATTATTTCGGAAACGCTTTCTTTTCTCCATTTTTGTATTTTTTTCTGTACTTTCTATTCCCCCCTTGTTCTTATCGAATTACAGTTATATAATGCAAACGAAGATAGTATTCAATAATTAAGAAACTATACTTCATCTTGATGATTGAAAATAAAATAAAGAAAAAAACAAACGAAGCTTGTATTCGAAAGAAACGAGACTTGGATCACACTTTTTTCTGTGGAATGAAAATATTGCTGTATATGGTCATGGTGAAAGTATGTCCATATACAGCTTTTTTGTTGATTCAATGCTTGTTACATGAAAAAGGAGACAAAAGTCATGAAAATCAACATGTTAAAAAGCAAAATTCACAGAGCAACTGTCAGACAGGCAGAGCTCGACTATGTCGGCAGCATTACCGTCGACGCAGACCTTTTGGATGCTTCCGGCATCCTGGAATACGAAAAAGTCCATATTGTGGATGTGAACAATGGCAGTCGCTTTGAGACTTATACGATTGCCGGAGAACGCGGCAGCGGCATGATCTGCTTAAACGGCGCTGCAGCACGTTGCGTAAGCACTGGCGATAAGATCATTCTTATGGCTTACTGTGAGTTAACTCCAGAAGAAGCAAAAGAACACCAGCCAACCGTTGTATTCGTTGATGATGAAAACAAACCTGCGCGCATCACTCATTACGAAAAACATGGCCGACTGGAAGATATGTAAGCAAGTACAGAAACTGATTTGAACTTCAATCATCAGATGACTATCTTCGAAAAAATGATACGAAGAGAGGGACAACAAATGAAAGTTGCAACAACCATCAAAGAAACAAGAGAACTGGTAAAAGCATGGAAAAGAGAGGGATTATCTGTCGGACTGGTCCCAACTATGGGATATCTTCATGAAGGACACGCTAGCCTGATCCGGAAATGCCGGGAAGAAAACGATCGTGTAGTAGTATCCGTTTTTGTAAATCCAACTCAGTTTGGCCCAAATGAAGATCTGGAAGCTTATCCAAGAGATTTTAAGCGTGACAGTGAACTGTGCGATAGTCTGGGAGCTGACCTGATCTTTCACCCGGAACCGGAAGAAATGTACACAGATCCGCATGCTTTTGTCAGCATTGATACATTATCAGAGACTCTGTGCGGAAAGACACGCCCAATCCATTTTAAAGGAGTCTGCACCGTTGTAAGTAAATTATTCAACATCGTGCAGCCAGACAATGCATATTTCGGACAAAAGGATGCACAGCAGCTTGCAATCATCCGCAAAATGGTACAGGATCTGAATTTCGATATCCGTATCGTAGGATGCCCGATCATCCGTGAAGAAGACGGTCTCGCTAAGTCTTCCCGGAATACATATCTGAGTCCAGAAGAAAGGCAGGCTGCATTATGCTTATCCCGTGCTGTAAAAAAAGGCCAGGAATTAATATCTACAGGATGCAGCGCTGACTTCGTTCTTGCTCCTATGAAAGGACTGATTGAAGCAGAGCCACTTGCCAAGATCGACTATGTGTCTATGGTAGATGCACTGACTATGCAGCCTGTCGAAACTGTCGACAGAAGTGTCCTGATTGCAATGGCCGTATACATTGGAAAAACCAGATTGATCGACAATTTCAGTTATGAAATATAAACCTGCGTTCATCAGTTTTCACAACATTCTGAAGGGAGTTATATTATGAAAAAAATAGGAAAAATCAGTAGTTTTTTATCCCGGAATATCGGAATTGTAATCATACTCTTTTCCGTGATCGCATTTTTTCAGCCGGATACTTTTTCCTGGCAACCAATTACACCTCTTCCTTTTTAGCTGCTGCCATGTTTGGTATGGGGCTTTCCATCACTCTGGAAGATTTTAAGATTGTTTTCACACATCCAAAAGAAATGCTGATTGGATGCCTTTCACAATTTACAATTATGCCACTTAGCGCATTTGCTCTGGCGAAGCTTTTTTCACTCAGTCCGGAGCTTGCTATCGGTGTCATCCTGGTAGGCTGCTGCCCTGGCGGAACTGCCAGCAATGTCATTACTTATATCGCAGGCGGAGATGTTGCCTTGTCTGTTGGAATGACTACCGTTTCCACCCTGATTGCACCGCTTGCTACGCCTGCTCTGGTCTATCTGCTTGGTGGTACCTGGGTAGAAGTTTCCTTCCTCAGTATGGTACTGTCAACTGTAAAGATTGTACTTATTCCAGTACTCTTTGGAATTGTACTGAATCGATTATTTACCAGACAGATGGATACAGTCCGGGATGTTCTGCCACTCATCTCCGTAACAGCCATTGTCATCATTATTGCTGGAATTGTTGGTGCAAATGCTTCCAAAATCGCTAGCTGCGGATTCCTTGTGCTCATTATTGTCATGCTCCATAATCTGATTGGACTTCTGCTGGGACTTGGAATCGGACGTCTTACCCATCTGGACTACAAAAAAACCACTGCACTGGCAATTGAAATCGGTATGCAGAACAGTGGACTTGCCACCTCTCTGGCAGCCGCTCATTTTGCCATGTATCCACTGGCTACACTTCCCGGAGCAATCTTCAGTGTCTGGCATAATATCTCCGGTTCCATCTTTGCAAGCATCCGCAGACGGACAACGCATGATGCAAAAGAACCTTTACATGCGAATGCTGATATCACAGCATAGCATAATTAGAATCACATGATGGGGTATATTTCTGATATTAACGTATATCTATTCAAAATGGCGGATTGCATCTGCAATCCGCCATTTTGTTTTCTATATATTTTGCAGGATCCTAGCTGCATTTCCATACCAGATCTTATCAAGCTGACTCTCCGATACCCCTTCTTTTTTCAATGCATTCCATAATTTTTCCATGTGTGATACATCCGGTATCTCCAGGACTTTCATTCCATCAAATCCATCGAAATCCGTACCAATTGCAGGGAACTCGCTTCCACCGACCTTAAGCATATGCAGAATATGGCGTACCATATCCTCAATTCCAGACACAATGGGATTCCCAAGGAACGGCCCATAAAAATTAAGTCCTGCCACCCCTCCAGCATCAGAAAGCGCATGAATCATCTCATCCGTCAAATTTCTCGGATGGTCTGCAATTGCCCTGCAGTTCGAGTGGGATGCTACCACCGGTCCTTTTGCATATTTCAGAATATCCCAGAATGTTCCATCAGAAGCATGGGACACATCCGCAATCATTCCAAGTTCTCCCAGATACTCTATCACTTCTTTTCCAAATGGCTTGAGTCCCTGTTTCATGACAGATGCATCTTTACTGTTAGGATATCCCAGACAATTTTCATAATTCCAGATTAGTGTCATCAAACGAACACCTTGTGCATACAGCTCTTCCAGCCGCTTCATCTGTCCATTCAGAACGCCCCCCTCTTCCACTGTTAAGACCGCAGATATCTTCTCATTCGTCTCATTCTCTCGAATCTGATACCAGGAATCTGCAATAGAAAAATCCATTCCATAATATTTTTCCTGATTTCTCAGATACGCAATCATTTCTTTCACATGCTCGTACGCCTGATCATAACCTCCTGTTTCCTCATAATCTTTGATCCAGGTAAAGCATGCAAAAAATTGAACTGCCGTTTCTGCCTTTTTCATTGCAGGGATATTAACGCTGCAACCATTCTTTTTCAGATCACCTTTCCCGTCCAGATCCATTAATTTCCACAAAGTATCGCAATGCATATCTATCAATTTCATATGATTATTTCTTCCTTTCATGATTTCCACTACTAAGTATACGCTGTTTCTTCATAGAATGTATAGAGTTTTTTAAGGAGAACTTCCATGGAACCAGTGATCGGAATTATTTCCTGTGGATATATGCAGAACCGGCAATTCGTAACCGAATCATATATTCATGCAATCGAAGAATGCGGAGGCATTCCGATTCTTCTCCCCATCATCTCAACAGAATCTTTCTATCCTTATTACTTTAACATTTGTAATGGATTTTTGTTCTGTGGCGGGGATGATATCAATCCTCTTCTATTCGGAGAAGAACCCCTTACCGATATAGGAAAAATCGATACCAGAACTGATATTTTTCACATCTCTTTCATGAAATACGCCTTATCCTCCCAGCTTCCCATTCTGGCAATCTGTAGAGGAATGCAGATTTTAAATATCGCACTTGGCGGAACCATCTATCAGGATCTCACTCTGCGTCCCTCTCCATCGCTCAATCATTTGCAATTATCAGAAAACAGAGAAGAATCCAGCCACAAAATTTCCATTTCATCAAATAGCATGCTATATAGATTTCTCGGAAATACTGCTTTGGTAAATAGTTTTCACCATCAAAGTATCCACTTTTTAGGAAAAGGACTGAAAATAACCGCCATTGCCTCAGATGGTGTGATTGAAGCAATTGAATCTTCTGAAAACAAATATTTATGTGGTCTGCAATGGCATCCCGAATGTATGATTTACTCCTCTCCCCCAATGAAAGAATTAATTATATACTTCATTCAAAAGGCAAAAAATTCCAGAAATTTACATTATATTTCTCCCGATATTCAGACATACTATCAATGAAGTAAAAAAAAGGGGGAAAAATCATGGCCGAATTATCAATTCTCGACTTACAAAATCTACGCCATCTGATCGGCGGATACGAAACCAGTCATTGTAAAATGCAGGACTATGCCTCTCAGGCTCAGGATCCAGAAGTTAAAAAGCTTTTTCAGGATGCTGCTGAATCCGCAATGAAAAACAAACAGGATTTAATGAAATTCTTATAGGAGGAACTATCATGTTAGATGAAAAAACAATGGTGAGTGACGCCCTGACTGGCGTCAACGGAGAACTTGTCCGTTATGGAGAAATGATTTCTCAGACTGAAAACAGCGAATTAAAACAATGCCTGAAACAGATTCGGAACGAATGCGAGATGTCACAGGAAAAACTATATCAGATTGCAAGAGAAAAAAGTTACTATGTTCCTGCTGAAAAAGCATCCCAACAAGAAATCAATCATGTAAAATCCGTTCTTACTGGGCTTGCTTACAAATAGCAATTTCTTATTTCAAGAAACAGCAATTCATTGATTCATTGAATTTTACAATAATTGCTGTTTCTTGTATTTACTTTTTTAAATATTCATGCTATAATTAAAATGTTCTAAAAATATTCTATATACTTTTAGTATTTCTTTTGTAATGCTTTTTCTTTTTCATATTCCCATTTGGATTTAACTTTATTTTGTTATGCCTTTCTGCGCATCATTCCGTTTATTGTTTTCCCACTTCATTTCTGAACAATGAATCATTTGCACACTCTTTGCAATTAATTGTCCACATTTTCTCTACAGGTAATGTCTACATTTTCTTTACAAATAATTATCTGCACATTCTGTGCAACCAAGGCGCTGTCAGATAATCTTCTGCCAGCGCCTATCTTCTTGTTTACTTTCCTGTTTCTCCCCTTTTTAAATGCCCTTTTTCAACATTTGGCATAATAAAATTCTCAAGCTCATACTCCCAAAGAGTTTCTGAACCCTGATGTGTATTCTGATTTCTTCTCAATACCTGATTTAAATGAACGCCATGCTCTTCCCACGCCTTTCCGCCTGTGGCATCATTTAACATCACCGGCTGAAGATTATCCATCGTTCTTGCGAATTTCGCCTCTTTCGTCTCACAATCCTCAAATTCTTCCCAGATTGCTTTCAGTTTTCTTCCCTGATCTTCCGGAAGGAGTCCAAAGATCCGTTCTGCTGCTTTCTGTTCCCGCTTTTTCTGAGTTTTCTTTCCTTCCTCATCATACGCATACGTATCACCGGCATCAATCTCAACAATGTCATGAATTAAAAGCATGGTTACCGTCTTAAGCACATCAATCTCCTCATTTGCATATTCACTAAGAAGAATCGTCATAATTGCCATATGCCAGGCATGCTCTGCATCATTTTCTTTACGAACTCCATCTGTCAGATAAGTCTGCCGCCCGATAAATTTCTCCTTATCAATCTCCCGTATAAATTCAAACTGCTGCTTTAACCGTTCCATTTTCACTTTCCTCCCTTTACTGTGTAAAATAAGGGGACGGAGGATTTTTCAAAATACCCCGTCCCCTTATTAAATTTTTATGCGGTTTTTACAAATTGTGAATTATAAAGTTCTGCATAAAAACCGTTCTTTTGCAATAATTCTTCATGATTACCCTGTTCTACGATATCTCCATCTTTCATGACTAGTATCAGATCAGCATCACGGATTGTGGATAATCTGTGCGCTATAATAAAGCTGGTTCTTCCCTCCATCAGGGCATCCATTGCTTTCTGAATCTGAATCTCTGTTCTGGTATCTACGGAACTGGTTGCTTCATCTAGAATCAAAATCTTAGGATCCGCCAGAATTGCTCTTGCGATGGTTAACAACTGTTTCTGGCCCTGAGATACATTGCTTGCTTCTTCGTTCAGTTCCATCTGATATCCTCCTGGAAGCGTCTGCACAAATCGGTGTACCCGTGCTGCTTTTGCAGCCTCAACAACTTCTTCATGAGTTGCATTCAGCTTACCATAGCGGATATTATCTTCAATACTTCCTTTGAACAGCCATGTATCCTGAAGGACCATACCGAACATTTGACGGAGCTCTTCCCGGTTAAAGTCACGAATATCATGGCCATCTATTTTGATTGCACCACAATTGACATCATAGAATCTCATCAATAATTTTACCATAGTTGTCTTTCCTGCGCCAGTAGGTCCGACAATTGCAATTTTCTGTCCTGGCTTTACTTTTGCACTAAAATCATTAATGATCGTATGATCTGGATAGTATCCAAAGTGAACGTGGTCGAATTCAACACTTCCTTCCATTCCTTCAATAGACACCGGATTCGATACTGTCTGGTCTTCTTCTGATTCTTCCAGAAATTCAAATACTCTTTCAGAAGCTGCCGCAGTAGACTGCAGCATATTGGTTACCTGCGCCACCTGCTGGATCGGCTGTGTAAAGTTTCTTACATACTGAATAAATGACTGGATATCTCCAACTTCAATAGTCTGTTTCATTGCCAGATATCCTCCAAGTATTACCACTCCTACATATCCCAGGTTGCCTACAAACTGCATGATTGGCATCATCATACCTGACAGAAACTGAGACTTCCAGGCAGACTGATATAAAGTGTCATTATCTTTTTCAAATGTTCGGATCACATCTTCCTCTTTATTGAAAGCTTTCACAATATTATGACCGCCATATACCTCTTCCACTTGACCGTTAACATGTCCCAAATACTCTTGCTGACTCATGAAGTATTTCTGAGAATGTTTTACGATTACAGAGATCATTCCCATGGAAATTGGCAGAATCAAAAGGGCAACGATAGTCATGAGCGGACTGATACTCAGCATCATAATCAGCACACCGATAATCGTTGTAACAGATGTGATCACCTGTGTCGCGCTTTGATTCAGGCTCTGGCTCAACGTATCCACATCATTTGTGATCCGGGATAATACTTCTCCATGTGTCATCTTATCAAAATAATTCATCGGAAGACGATGGATTTTTTCAGAGATTTCTTTTCTCATCCGATAAGTCAGCTTTTGCGAGATTCCAGTCATAATGTATCCCTGTATAAATGAGAACAATGCACTCAAAAGATACAATCCTAATAAAAGCAACAAGACTCTTCCTATCTTCTCAAAATCAATTCCGCTTCCGCCGGATATTTTTCTCACAAGCCCGTTAAAAATCTCTGTCGTAGCCTTCCCCAGAACTTTTGGACCAAGGATATTGAAAATTGTACTTCCAATGACAAATATCGCCACAAAAAACAGTCCTACTTTATATTCTGCAAGATATTGTATCAGTTTTTTCATTGTGCCTTTAAAATCTTTTGCTTTCTCATTTGACGCATGTTTTCCATGTCCCATGCCTCTTGCCATATTAACCAACCTCCTTCATATCATTTTCCAGTTCTTGCTCTGAAAGTTGTGAAGATGCAATCTGGTAATATGCATCACAGTTTTTCAACAATTCTTTATGTGTACCTTTTCCGACGATCTGTCCATCTTCCAACACAATAATCTGATCTGCATGCAGAATCGTACTGATCCGCTGTGCTACAATTATAACTGTACTGTCCGCAGTTTTCTCTTTCAAAGCAGCACGAAGTGTGGCATCTGTCTTATAATCCAAAGCAGAAAAACTGTCATCAAAAATATACACCTCTGGATGCTTTGCAATAGCTCTTGCAATTGATAATCTCTGTTTCTGTCCCCCTGAGACATTCGCACCTCCCTGTGATATCGGACTATAATATTTTTTCTTCTTCTGCTCGATAAATTCATTTGCCTGAGCAATTTCTGCAGCTTCTATCATCTCGGCTTCACTTCCATCTGGATTTCCATACATAATATTCGAAGCAATTTCACCGGAGAATAGAACTCCTTTCTGCGGAACATATCCAAGCTTATCCCGCAACTCATGCTGTGATACTTCTCTGATATCCTTATCATCAATCGTAATTTTCCCTTCTGTCACATCATAGAATCTCGGAATCAGATTTACCAGCGTTGACTTTCCACACCCCGTACTTCCTATAAAAGCTGTTGTCTGACCAGGCTTTGCCGTAAATGAAATATCATGAAGGACATCCTCTTCCGCTCCTGGATAACGGAAAGATACCTGATCAAAAACAATTTCCCCTTTGCATTCTTCCGTAAGTCTCTTTGGCTGTTCTGGATCCCGGATGGAGGTACTGCTCATAAGCACCTCATCCACACGATCTGCAGATACTGCTGCCCTCGGAAGCATGACAGATATCATACAGATCATCAAAAATGACATGATAATCTGCATCGTATACTGAATAAATGCCATCATATCTCCGACCTGCATTGCACCGTCGTTAATACTGTGTCCTCCAACCCATACGATTAAAACTGCAATACTATTCATAATAAACATCATCGCAGGCATCATCAACGTCATAGCCCTGTTTACAAACAGATTCGTTTTTACGAGATCCCGATTAGCCTTATCAAATCGTTCTTCCTCATGCTTTTGCGTACCAAAAGCCCGAATGACCTGAAGTCCAGTCAATATCTCACGGCTCACCAGGTTCAGACGATCCACTAATTTCTGTATCACCTTGAACTTTGGCATTACCACAATAAACAATACTGCGACGATCAAGACAATGATTACAACTGCAAGCCCAATGATCCAAGACATATCCACATTCGTATGGAACACCTTCCAGATTCCTCCAACTGCCATAATCGGAGCATACAATACCATTCTCAATATCATGACGGTAAGCATCTGAATCTGCTGGATATCATTCGTACTTCTTGTAATCAGAGATGCCGTTGAAAACTTATCAAATTCTCCATTAGAAAATCCTACAACCTTTCGGAATACATCCCTTCTTAAGCCACGGCCCACACTGGCACCTATTCTGGAAGCCAAAAGCCCTACCAGAATACTTGCCGCCATACCTAACGCTGCAAGAGCCAGCATCTTTCCTCCCGTTCGCAGAATGTACTGGATCTCTATCTGTTCCATATCCATTCCCAGGCGATCATATGCATTTTTAATATAAGATGCTGCTGCCTGATCCAACATAGAATCCGGCATTGACTCCATTTTCTCCTTTATCTGATCAACGACCTGATCCCTTTGCTCATTGTCCATCAATCCCAGTATCTCGTAAACCGACATTCCGCTAAGATTCGACATCTGATTTTTCATTTGCTCTTCCAGCGTTCTTGTCATATCACTTCCAGAATCAAACCCGGTTACCAGAAGCATCGGTTCTCCCAGTATGGAAGATAATGCTTTCATTCTATCTTCATCTTTTTGCACGGAAGACTTTAATTCCATTACTTTTCCATGATAGTCAAACTCTTTTGTTGTTTCGGTATAAGCATCCGTTACTGTTTTCTTTTGATCAGAAGAGACAAATAACAACAGATGTTCCAGGTCTTCTTCTGCAATGACTTCTGGCACTGTCTCATCGATACCACCTTGCTGGATTCCTATATTTACAATATCCGAAGTATATGTCGGTAATGACAGATCACAATATGCCTGCACGATTAAAACACAGACTACTGCCACAACTCCTACGACATACGGTTTTAAAAATTTAAGTAATTTTCTCATGTAATGTTTCTCCTTTTCTTGATCATTTATTCTTTAAAATCGGTTTTGCCTTTTCCAGGATCTCACACATATCCATTCCTTTAAAATCTTTAGAACCAAGGAGGTTTTTTCTCATTTCTCCCAAGAGACGCTTTATTATAATTTTTTCTTCCGAAGATAAGCCCTGTATCGTAATTTCTTCAAGTTCTCTGATCACACTTTTGACTCCTTCGACACATTCCACACCCCTGTCTGCCAGCTGGATTCGGATCACTCTCTGGTCATTACTATCTGTTTTTCTGACTATATAGCCTCTTTCTTCCATTTTTCTCAATGCAACTGTCATCGATGGCGGTGTAATTCCTATCATTTCGGCCAGTTCTCTCTGTGACATATTTCCTTTACAATGAAGTGAAAAAAGAATTGCCGCCTGGCTTGGTTTCAACTCTAATTCCTCCATTCTTTTTACAGCCTGATATTTTGCAAGCTGCATTATTTGAAATAACAAAACAAAGACTGAGGATTCACCTAAAGTACCCATATAAATCTCCCTTTTACAATTAATTAGATTTCTAACGAATATACTATGCACAATTACAATATATGTCAACATATTTATGTTAATTTAATAAATTATTCGTATTTTTTTACAAATAATTCATTAGTTTTATAATAAAAAGACTCCTGTCGGCAGACATTCAAGGAAAAGCTTTCCTTATTTACATCTGTCCCGCAGAAGCCTTAAGATCCAATATTAACATCATTTCTCAATCAATTTTATAATTGATCTGAATCCAGTACAATCGTAAATGGGCCGTCATTAACAAGGCTGACTTTCATATCCGCTCCAAATCTTCCCTTCTCAACAACAGCTACCTGCTCTTTACATTTACTGATGATATACTCATACATTTCGTTAGCCATATCCGGTGCTCCGGCCTCAATAAAACTTGGGCGGTTTCCTTTTTTGCAGTTTGCATAGAGAGTGAATTGAGAGATCAAAAGTAACTCTCCACCCACCGTTTCTAATGAGAGATTCGTTTTTCCCTGCTCATCCTCAAAAATTCTGAGTCCCAACATTTTCTTCATCATCTTGTCAGCAATTTCTTTGGTATCAGAATCACTGACCCCAATCAGAACCATAAATCCTTTGCCAATTTTTCCGATAACTTCTCCATCTACCTTTACTTCACTTTCCGTCACTCTTTGTATTACAAATCTCATCTTGTATTTTCTCCTTTTTTACATTACTTTCTTTTTATCTGGCAGCTGTGCAAGAATAATTGCCACAAACATCAAGATACATCCAACAGATTCTCTGGCAGATAAATGTTCTCCCAGCACTGCCCAACCTGCTAAAACGGAAAAACAAGATTCCAGGCTCAGAATCAAAGATGCAATTGCCGGATTCACATTCTTCTGGCCAATAATCTGAAGTGTATACGCAACACCACAGGACAACACACCTGCATATAAAAGTGGCATCCATCCTGCCACGATATCTGTCACATTTGGTGTTTCCAGTACAAACATAAACGGAATCGACACGATCCCGCAGACGAAAAACTGAATACAGGACATCTTTACTCCATCTACTTTCGGTGAAAAATAATCTATTACCATGATATGTAAAGAGAATACTAACGCACATAAAAAAATCAGGATATCCCCTTTGCCGATCGTAAATTTTTCCGTAATACATAGAAAATAGAGTCCAGCCAGTGCAAGTAACACTGCAATCCACACTTTCCATCCAATCTTCTTATGTAAAAAAATCCCAAGAACCGGAACTATCACAATATAAAATGCCGTAATAAATCCAGACTTTCCGGCAGAAGTATACTGAATCCCAATCTGTTGAAGACTGCTGGCAGCAAAAAGCAGAAGCCCGCAGGCAATCCCCCCTTGAATCAGGTTCTTTTTTTCTCTCTGTACTTTCTGTTCATCTTCTTTCTTATTCAACATCCGAAGAAGCCAGATACAAGGAAGCAGAGCCACCCCTCCAATCAGACTCCTCACCCCATTAAAAGTAAATGGCCCAAGATAATCCATTCCCACACTTTGGGCTACAAAAGCAGTACCCCATATAAATGCCGTCAATAACAGCATAATCGCATTCTTTGGTCTCATCATACACACGCTCCAATACTCCATTCTATGAATTTCTTTTCGCACACTGTTGTATTATAAGTCATAACCATATCCAATTTCAACATTTTATTTCCACAGTTCATCCCACAGTTCCACTTGATATGTCAGCAGGTACAGAATATAATAAAAATATCACTGCACAATTCGAGTAAATAACATCTGCTTGAATGAAATGTAAATAAAAGAGACAGGTCATAGAATCATATGCAACTCTCATATACTCAGAAAAAACAAAATACCTTTTACCTGATATGTGGAATTCTTATGCTCACAAGTGAAATTTGGAAGCAATTATCTCTTACTTTTCTGTTAAATGACGGAAACTACATCTGGTGGTACTTCCCTTTTCAGCTCTGCAGCATTCCCATGTATTTGTGTCTTATGATTCCCTGGATCACATACACACCACTTCGCAGCACATTTCTTGCGTTCCTTATGGACTTCGGGCTGCTAGGTGGCTTTTTTGCGTTCTTCGATACCAGCGGAATGCATTACGGATATGCTCCACTCACGATCCACTCCTATCTGTGGCATATCCTGCTGGTTTTCATCGGCCTGTACACCGGATACACATTCATACAAAATACCGTCGAAAACTACTTCCGAAAAGCCACATTCCTTTACCTTTTATGCTGTATCATTGCCACCATATTTAACGTCATTTTCTATCAATATGGTACCATCAATATGTTCTATATCAGCCCACATTACATCATGCAGCAAAAAGTCTTCAGATCCATAGCACGGATATTGGGAAACCCGACTGGGATTACGATCTATATCTTATCCACAATCTTTGGGGCATGGGTAATAAACCTATTTTGGAAACTATGGGGAATTCACCACTTTAAAATGCAAAAGAAGGGGACGGGGGATTTTTAAAAATCCCCCGTCCCCTTCTTGACTTGTCTTACATTTATGTTTATATTTTTTACTATAAGGAGGTTCATCATTATGTTACTCGAACGTTTATTGCATCTGCCGGGTTTTGTTTATCAGTCCGGCGATCGTTTTTATTTTCTGGGGAAATGGATCTGTAAGGAATGTACTGATGTCAATATTACTGATTGTGTCGCTATGTATCAAATGTGCCGGGCAAGTGGAGAAGAGCCAGATACAAATCTGTATTTTCAAAAACTTCGGGCTTTCAGTGATTTTGCACTTGAAATTCCTTATAATCCTTCAAAGATCCATGATGATATGTCTAGAATCATTGATGGGCTTTCGGAATCTGAATCCACCACTTTAGAAACGCAGGTTCAATGTTTTGAAGAAGATCTGCAAAAATATGCTGTATAGAAAAGGTGTGGGCAAAATGCTCACACCTTTTTTGAAAATTGATTTTAAATTGTCTTTCTGATCTATAACTCTACTTTTCCGGTAATTTCTTCATTAATTACATAATAAGCAGCGGATTCTTCTGGTTTCAGATAGATATTAAGACTCTTCATATCTTGGACTTCTTTTCCAAGTTCCTTGGTCCAGATTAATTTCACTTTATCAGCAATTTCTTCTGTGCTGGTCTCTTTACCCATATATTGAAGATATACCTTTGTCTTAAGCTCTTCTACTGCTTTCGGTTCCGCATCTTTCAGAATACCAGCTCTTGTCTCAATTGCTTTTGTCTGATCTTTTGCAGTTGTAATCTGGATCGGTTTCTGTTTTTGTCTTGTCTTATTATTCTTCATATTGGTAACCTCCTTCAATAATTCTTGAATAATACCTGATCTATTATAATACTTTTTCAGAAAATGTCAAAGTTTTCACTATTTTCCTGAAAAATCTATTCAAACACCTGCCTGATACTGTCATAATGAAGAAAGACTCCCTGGTCCGCATATTCTTTTATTTCTTCTAATGACGCAATCGCATGACTAGAAACTTCTTCTTCCTGTGTACGGACGTCTTCTTCCTGAAAATCCAATATAAATTTATATACATCGACAAAATAATTATTCTTTTCTTCCGGATTCACTCTTTTATAAGTAAATGCATAACCGCCGCCGGCATTGGAGACATCGATTCCTGTCTCTTCCTGTATTTCCCGGATCACCGCATCTTTGGAGCTTTCTCCTGCTCGGACACCGCCTCCCGGAACCTCCCACCATCCTGCTGCCCACTCCTTATCCATTCTTCGGCGTGTGATCAGATATCTGCCATCTGGTCTCTGAAGCACACCAAGAACAGTCAGGTGAAATTCATCCGGCCTCATATTCCAGTCATTTCGCTTCATGGTTCGTCCTGTTTTTTCTTTTTTCTCATCGTAAATATCCCATAATTCCATTTTCTTTTTCTCCTGTTCCGATATCTAATACCGATTATGTACATCCTCTGCAAAACACATCAGATCTTTCACTTCGATCACGGTTCCATCATCCAGCACAGCTCTCCCGCTCATCCGCCCAAATACCTGATGCTGATCAGTCAGAATGATAAGGGCAGAAGTTCTTGCTGCACGGTCAAGAACCGGTACAAAATCCATTTCAAATCTTCCATCACTGGATGTAAAGTTCCATGGCTTCATATAATCATCCTTTGGAATGTGGAAGGTCACATCATCCAGCTTATGTGCCTTTCCATCATAAAACAACATATTTTCCGACGCCGCCGAAGTATCACCGAATCCGTAACCGATATTGAATCCAAACGATTTTCCATTCACTCTTGTATTCCCGGATCCCCAATACCAACGATTATCATAAGTCCAGACTCCACGTCCCCAGTCCAATGTTCCAAAATCCTTCTCTTTCGAAAATTCATATGTTTTTCCATCAAACGTCATGGTTCCACTAGCCGGCATGCAGTTAATCTTCTGATTATAATAAAATGCCGTTTTGTTCTCTTTCCACGGTGTCGCAATCACCATAGTATCCATCTTCGGCTGTTCTAAAGTGATTTTGCATGAAAAAGGCTTGCCTCGAAAAAAATTCTTAAAATTACACAAAATCTGCCTTTTTCCATCTGATACTATGAATTTCATATGAAGGCGCCGGTCTTTATAGGTAATATTTCCCTTCTCAGAAGTAGAAGGCAAATGAAATTTTCCCATTGGAAACGGATTCAGAATCGTCTCCGTATGTTCCCAGCCTTCCTTAAAATTTAAAAGAGAAACTGACTGAAGACCGATATAACCATCATCTGACAATGTAAATGCTCCTGCAAATTCATCATTCATAACCAGATAATAATCCCACTCCTTAATACGGAATTTTGGAGCTTTAATCTTATTTCTATCATATTCCTGAACCAGACTTTTTGACCACCCCGGTTCACGTAATGCCCCTGTTTCATCTAAAAGCGGCTGCCTCGCCTTTACTTCATGATTCCTCATATCAACACCTCCTTACAGCCATTTTATTATAACATTGAAAATGCAGAGAATCCATCCTTGCACGCAATTCTCTGCATTTTCTAAAATCTTTCATTTCTTCTTTTCTTACAAGATCTCTATTTTCTTCTGATATTTTTCCTGCAGCCTCTTCTTTTTTTCATTATTTTTCAGAAATTCACACTGAGGATCCCTTTCTATCATTGAAAGAAGAGTCTGGATCATCTGCTTTTCTGCCGCTTTTTTCTTCTTTATTTCTTTCTCTGTTTCTTTTTCGGATTTTTCTGAGATATCTTCCGCAATATCCCGATATAAAAATGTGTGTTTTAAATCCCACCGTTCTGAAACTGCCTCCAACATTTTTTCCAGGATCCGCAGACTTTCTTCTTCATCTTTATATTCAAGCGCCAGCTGAAGGGGTGCTACATACTGATTATAATCCCACAGTTCAAATAATCTACCATATTCTTCTGCAATTTTTGTCAAATGCTCTGCATTCTCACTATGATTTTGTCTGAGTTCAATCTCCTGTAGTAATCATATTACCCCATTCCTTTTTGTGCTGGCCCGTTCACTAAATAACCTTCCTCTTGAAATTCCGAGCCATGGCATGGACATTCCCAGGTCCGTTCGTCTGGATTCCATGCAAGCCTGCATCCAAGATGCGGACATCTCAACCGAAGCTCTATTGGGCTTTCTTTTATTTCTGGCTCTGTCGCCTTTTGAATAGAAATTATTTCCTTGCCTAAATTTTTCGCAGTGATTATGCTGTTTTTTGCAAATTCCTTCACCGCTTCCACGGAAATACGTCTCTGAGGTGAATAGATTTCTCCTCCTGTTTTTTCTTTTCCAGTTATCAGATCAGACAACAGTCCAGCACTTGCCATAGCTGATGTCATCCCCCATTTCCCGAACCCGGTTGCTACAAACCAGTCCTGGGCCTTCTGTTCAAATCTTCCGATATAAGGAATTCCATCCAGCGTCATACAGTCCTGTGCAGACCACCTTGCCACTTCTTTACATTCCGGCCACCATTCTTTTGCCCTTTCCAAAAGTATTCGATACTTCCCACCTTCTCTATTTTCTCCTGTCCGGTGCTTTCCTCCTCCAATCAAGAGCAAATCCCCTACATTACGAAATGAACAGCCATCTTCATCTACCCCAAGATAATATCCCTGAAATTGATCTGCATGCTTCAATGCCAGCACATAACTTCTCGACTGATACATCCGGGCAAAATAGTACCCTGGAATATTTACAAACGGGAAATGACAGGCAAACACCACATGTTTTGCCGTCACTGTTCCATATCTGGTATACAATCTGGTCTCTCCTTCTCTGATTCTTTCCACCCTGCTTACTCTGGTATTTTCATAAATCTTTAATTCCCCCACAATTTCTTTTAAAAACTTCAGAGGTGAGATACGCGCCTGATTCCGAAATTCGGCTACTCCCTTCACCGGAAACGGTAATTCGCAAATGCTTCCATATACAGCATCAATTCCAAGTGCTTTTGCAGCCTCAGCTTCTTCCTTAAGCCTGAAATCCTCATGTTGGGAATACAAATATGCGGAACATTTGATAAAATCGCATTCAATCTCCTTCTCCTCAATGATCCTTTCATATTGTCTGATTGCCCATTCATTCCACCAGGCATACTGTCTGGCCATTTCTATACCATATATCCGGATCAGCTTTTGATAAATAAGATTGTGCTGCGAAGTGATCTTGGCTGTTGTACCAGACGTCTGCCCTGATGCCACACGGTCAGCTTCCAGTACCACCGTCTCAACTCCTTTTTCTTTTAATAAATATGCGGTTAAAATTCCTGTAATTCCGGCACCAATCACTGCCGTATCCACTTGAATATCGTCCTCAAGAGTTTCAAATTCTTCAAATTTTGTGATTCTGTTCCATAATGATTCCATATAGTCTTCCTTTGCTTTAAGAATATCATCAATAATCTTACTGATTAATCAACTGCGGCACTGGGAACAATCCCCCACATAATACAGGATGTGCAATTTTACAATAATTTAGTCAAAAAAAGGAGAACCTTTCGATTCTCCACTTTTTTGACTATTTATTTTACAATACTACAGACTCATCGAATCCCCTCCGAACAAATCATACTTTTTCACAAGGGTATCTGCATTATTCGGAAATTATTATTCTCATCTCAGGTTAATCCTGGGCATTAATCATTTTTTCAAATTCTTTCTTAATAAAATCACATGTCGGCTTCGTCCACTGAGAACCTTCCAGTCCATTTTCAGCTTTAATAATCTGCAATGCAAAAAGTAAAGCATCCAGTATGTCCTTATTTTCCAGATTCTGCAGATTTGAAATCACATATTCTTTCGCCTGTCTTGGCTGAATCCCTGCTTTCTTGCTGAGAACTCTGCAAAATGACTCAAAGCTCACCTGCTTCTTTCCATATTCCCAGAACCGCTCTTCATATTTTTTATACTTTTCAATATATTCCTGGATAATATCTTTTGCCTCACTGTCCATGGTATAGCCAAACCGGACCGCAATATCTTCCAGTTCTTTCCAGAAAGACACATCAACCGCAGAATAATCAATACTGATTCTAAAACATCCACCGGTTTTATGTATTTCCTTTTGGAAATCATCCTCCCAAGTCGGACATACAAGCATTTTTACTCCATTTACAATTCCGCCTTGTATCACTTTTTCTTTCATCTGTACTGCCTCCATTAGTCCGAACAATTCACTATCATTCAGGACTCAGTTCTGTAGTTTCTCAAAGTTGAATGTCATATGTGATTTAATTATACCATTAACCAAACAATATTGCAAAAATTACTTCTATATTTCTTTTCTATTCCTGATTTTTCTTAATCTGTACCAGACACATTACTAACGCCCCTACTATAACACCTCCGATAAAACACACAACATATCCCAATTTTTATCACCTCCAATATTCATTTTATACAGCAATAGATTCTTTCATACCAAAAACTTTTTGACAACTTAACATATAATGAAAATACCTTTTCACAAATCTCAATTCGACTCATATCATAAAAGAAAAAGGAAAATTAAAATTTATAATCAAAATTGTCACAAAGACCAGAAGCATGTCCATGAATTAACCGGAAGTACAAAAATTTTTAACGAATGCAACGATTGCCACAATCATAGATTCTGCACAGTGACCGGTGAAGCCATCTATCATAAAGAGAAAGACAAATATGATCACTATCATGAAGTAAAATTCCATACAGATTTTTCGGATGAACATTTCCACGAATTCTGCGGAAAAACTACCGGAGCTATTGATGTAGGAAACGGAAAGCATGTTCACTTTATCAAAGATTTTACAGAAGAGGAAGACAATCACAAACATGAATTCCAGGCTGCAACCTTAATTGACAGTCCGATTGATTATAAATGTAAATAGTTAAAAAGACCCCCACTTTTCTTTTGAAGAGTGGGGAAGTTTTTGATTATCCAACCTTTTCTTACCAGTCAATTTCTATTTTCTCATGAGCAATCTGCTTATCTGGTACTTCTTTATTATTAAATGGAGTGAGCCGGAACTGAATACAGAATGGTTCATTTTTTACACGATATTTATCCAACTGCCATTGTCCGCAAGAATAAGACCCCAATGCATTCTGCTTATAATCAATATGAAATACGATATAATCACGTTTTATCAAATCGCAGATATGCTTTGCACGATCCAGATCCTCTTCCTCATAAAATGAGGCACTGAAATTAAAACTATTTTCAGTGGAAGCGACAATCCCCATACCACGGTCATTCGTAAGTGACACCCATTTGCAGTCCATGTGATTTCCATTTGCCTGTGGAACTACATAATGAGTAAATAAGCCATCTACTGTATTTTCATAGACTCCCATCAGACCGGCTTCTTTGGAATCCACATAATTTTCCCTTGGTCCGCGTCCAAAGTACCGCACATGATCCATGGATGGATCCAGGTGCATGGATACTCCGATTCTTGGGAACATCTCTGGCGCACATCCCGGTCGATTCCCCATCACAAGATTGAAAGAGGAGCCATTTGCCAGATTCACCGTTCTCCGATCATCCATCTTTCCCCCCGGTACTCCGGATACACGAATGAGCACTTCTCCTGTCGGACATACTACATATTCATAGGTGGTATTAAAATGCCATGCGCTGTTTGTGGTTCCATTGATTGTCTTTACTGTCACTTTCAGGAAATGCCCATCTTCTTCATACTTCAGATCCATCACAACTTCATGCTCCAGATGCAGGAAATAAATCTTTTTCATTGAATCGATCAGTTCCATATCATTACTGATCGGAGCCCGCCAGAAGGTCAGACGGGGACCTTTCCGCATAACTTCCATCCCATCCTTCACAAAACTGATGATATTTCCTCGAACTAGATCGAAATCAATATGAAAATTCGCCCCTTCGGCCCGAAGTGTCGTATGATCTTTGGTAACCTTCAATGTTCCTTCTGGAATATAAGAAATTCCTTTCCGATAAACAGGCAGACGGAATTGTGCAGTTGCCAGTTCATATCCAGCCGGAGCATATGGTGTATTTTCCTTTAATTGATAAGAAATATTCAAATAATATTCTGCTCCAGGTACTGGCTGAATCTCTTCCAAATGATAGGGAATCTTAATTTCTTTTGATGTTCTCGCCGGAATGGATGGGAGAATCGAACTCCCACTAAAGATCATTACATCATCTTCCATAATCTGATATACCATACGGAACTGATTTAAATCCGCAAAATCCAAACGGCTTAATAGGCAGATGATGCCGTGTTCCAGATCCACTTCTGTCGTAGTGATCGGCTCCACAACCTTCTTGTATTCATACAGCCCTGGTGAAGGTGTACGGTCCGGCATCAGCATCCCATCAATGCAGAAATCTTTATTACTTGGATCGTCACCATAATCTCCTCCGTAGCGATAATATTTTTCTCCATCCTCTGTATAAGATTCTATTCCATGATCGAACCATTCCCAGATAAATCCTCCCTGAAGCTTCTCATGCGCATAGAATAAATCCTGATATTCTTTCAGATTTCCAGGTCCATTGCCCATCGCATGACAATATTCGCAAAGGATATGCGGATGCCTGCTATTTTCTATAATATCTTTCATCAAAAGAGGCTTTTTGGGATTCTCAAGCCATGTATACATTGTAGAGTAAACATCTGCATATTCTACATCATAATCCCCTTCATAATGTACCAGACGGGTCGGATCTATCTGATGGGCCATGTCCGCCATTTTACGAAAATTACAGCCTGTAGAAGACTCATTGCCCAGCGACCACATTAAAATGGATGGATGATTCTTATCCCTTTCTATCATACGGACCAGCCGTGATACATAAGCAAGCTCCCAGGACGGATCATCCGATATCCAGGAATAATTTCCCGTCAGCTCGAATCCATGACATTCCAGATCCGTTTCGTCGATAAGATACATTCCATACACATCACACAGATCATACAGATAATAAGAATTCGGATAATGACAAGTACGAATTGCATTTACGTTAAACTGTTTCATCAGAATAATATCCTGCTCGATTTCTTCTCTGGATACGACACGTCCATTTCTCGGATGGTAATCATGGCGGTTCATTCCCTTAAACTTAATCGCCACACCATTAACCAGAAATGTTTCACCATTTAGCCGGATATTCCGAAAACCTACGTTCTGTGGTATAACCTCCACTGTTTTCCCATCCTTTTCTACTGTAATCAGAAGCTTATACAGATAAGGAGTCTCCGCTGTCCAGTATCTGACATGATCAATAGCAGTCTGATAAGTAAATACCTCATTTTCTGAAACTGTCATATCTTTCAAAACCGAAATGCCCTTGTCATCCAGAAGTTCCAGATGAATACGAACCTCTTCCTGAGTCCGCAGAACCCCTTTTATAGAAAATACTCCTTTCATATAAGTATCATCCAAATCTGCAGTCACCGTATAATCATAAATTCCATCCTTGGGTACGCCCAGAAGCTCTACGTCACGAAAAATACCACTCTCCCACCACATATCCTGGTCTTCCAGATAAGTACCGTCAGACCACTGATAAACGCGTACTGTGATATCATTTACTTCACCGATTTTTACCAGTGAAGTAATATCAAATTCCGCTTCTATCCGTGCCCCCTTACTATAACCAGCTTCCTTTCCATTAATCCAGAAATGATAGGCAGAATCCACTCCACAAAAGCGTATAATAATCTGCCGATTACGGAAACTTTCTTCCACATAAAACGTACGTTTATAAATACCCGTTGGATTTTCGGTCGGTACATAAGGCGGGTTGATCGGGAAATTGTACCACAAGTCAGAATAGTGCATCTTTCCATATCCCTGTAGCTGCCAGTTCCCCGGAACTGTAATGTCATCCATAGTATCCGTATCAAAATCACTTTTATAAAAGCCTTCCGGACTATATTCCGGTGCATTCAGAAACATAAATTTCCACACACCATTTAAATTCTTAAATGCATGCGTATACCGGTTACTATTTAACATTGCCCTTTCTCTGGTAGGAAAGGTTAGAAAATGCGCCCTTGCAGGCATTCTGTTCACATGATCAATCTGCTGATTTTCCCATATCTTCATAATAATCTCCTCTTTTCGTTTATTTATCTACTTCAACCCATGTCATTCATAAAATACAGTTTCGATACTTCTTCACCAATCCACAAATTTATTATTTATTATTTTTTCAAAAATAGGATTGACAAATAATACTTTTATATGGTATAAATATCTAGTGCGACAGGAACACCTAGGGGATTGGTCAAGTGGTATGATAGGGGTCTCCAAAACCTTTGGCGGGAGTTCGATTCTCTCATCCCCTGTTTCATTTTTCATGAACATTAAAAAGTCTTGATTTTTCAAGACTTTTTTTGTATGCTTTTTATAATGTCCTCATGCATACAGACGGTGCATGAGGACAATCTCTTTTAATATATTCTTATATTAGTCTTAAACAGTACCGATATTCATTCTTCGAAATACCACGATCAAAGCTTTTCCAATTGCAAGTACCAGGATTGCCGCTGCAATTGCCTCTGGAATTCCTGAGGCTGTTACCGTACCCATAACCAGGCCCCATACTGCTGTGATGGCAACTTCTTTGGCTTCTGCATATTGCTGTGCAAAAAGCAGATAAATACTTCCCATTACTGTAATCGTATTTACCATTGATCCAGCAAATCCTACAACTGGAAGTGCAATAACCTGTTTCACTTTCAATTTATCGAATAAGATCCACAGCCATCCGGCAGCAACACCGATCAAAATCCTGCACCCTACCGAAACCCAGATTGCTTTGATGGCTCCCGGAATCCCTGTTGTACTCATAAACGGCGAAAATGCAAAAGATAAAAGAGTCGGTGCCATTGTGTTACTGATCAAGGAACAAACTCCAAATACTGCTCCCAGAATTGCTCCTGCTCCCGGTCCCAACAGAATTGCTCCAATAATCACCGGAATATGTACAGTTGTCGCCTTAATTACCGGAAGCTGTATCATCCCAAGAGGCGTATTTGCCAATACAATAACTACAGCTGCCATAAGTGCAACACTAACCATCCAACGAGTGTCATGTTTCTTTGTTTTCATAGTCTTTCCTCCCTGTTATCATTCCTGCCCTGCAGGATACAATACAATTACTGAGACATTATATCATCCGATTCTTCTGCCAACAAGTATAAAAATACAGACAAAGTACAATATTTACATTTTTTATAATATTTGGAAATACAGACACTGTAATTCTTGCAAGATGCTTCAAAAAAAGCTATAGTGTTAATAAATATTGTGAATGAATCTATGAAATGAGGATGAATATCTATGTTAAAAGGGAAAACAGTTCTTCTTGGAGTTACCGGAGGAATCGCATCTTATAAAAGTGCTTCATTGGCCAGCCTTCTTGTAAAGTCCGGTGCTGATGTACATGTCTTGATGACTGAAAATGCAAAAAACTTTATTAACCCAATTACTTTCGAAACGCTAACTGGGCATAAATGTATCACAGACACTTTCGACCGTAATTTCGAATTTAATGTAGAACATGTTACTTTAGCCAAAAAGGCAGATCTGGTCATGATTGCCCCTGCAACTGCAAACGTAATTGCAAAGCTGGCACATGGTCTTGCAGACGATATGCTGACCACAACCGTACTGGCCTGCAGGTGTACTAAAATCATCGCACCAGCCATGAATACTGCAATGTATGAAAATCCGATCACACAGGATAATATGAAAATCCTGCGCAGCTATGGTATGGAGGTCATCACTCCTGCCTGTGGCCACCTTGCCTGTGGTGATACAGGCGCCGGCAAAATGCCGGAACCAGATACCTTAATTCAATACATTTACCGTCACCTGGCACATGACAAAGATATGAATGGATTGAAGGTTCTTGTCACGGCCGGTCCAACCCAGGAAACCATTGATCCAGTCAGATATATTACGAATCATTCTTCCGGAAAAATGGGATACAACATTGCGAAAGCATGTATGTTAAGGGGTGCTGATGTCACTCTGGTAACTGGAAAAACTGCTCTTACTCCACCAATGTTTGTCAATGTTGTGCCTGTTATATCTGCAAAAGATATGTATGAAGCGGTAACTGTCAGAAGTGATGATATGGACATCATCATTAAGGCAGCTGCTGTTGCAGATTACCGGCCCAGTAATGTATCCGATGAAAAGGTAAAAAAAACAGATGGGGAATTATCTATCCCATTGGAGCGTACCGATGATATTTTAAAATATCTGGGTGAACATAAACGTCCTGGTCAGTTTCTGTGTGGCTTTTCTATGGAAACCCAGAATATGCTGGAAAACTCCAGAAAAAAGCTAATTAAAAAGAATCTGGATATGATTGTTGCAAATAACCTTAAAGTACAGGGAGCCGGATTCGAAACAGACACAAATATCGTAACTATGATCACACCAGATTCTATAGATGAATTAGAACTGATGAGTAAAGAAGATGTTGCATTTCACTTATTAGACAAAATACTAGAATTAAAGCAAGATAAAGGAGTAACAGACCATGAACAGTAATCTATCAATGGAACAGATCCGAATTGATGTAAAAAATGTAACTGATTTAAATAATACAGGAAGGGATATCACTCAGATATCCGAAACGCTTGGTCTTTCCCGTGATTACATCCAGACAATCCTTACCTGTGCCCAAGGATTTACAGAAGATGATAATATGGCTGTAGCTGTTCTTGTAGAAGCAAGTTTATAATTTATCCAGATGACCTGTCACCATCCATTCACCAAACTATTATAATACTCAAAAGCACTGTACAATACTTCAGATAAATATTGCACAGTGCTTTTCTTAAAGCTAAATATTCTTCTTACAATATATCAATATGCTCTCCGGCAAGTGCCTTATTCATACTGCGGACAGCACAGAACTTTCCACACATTGAACAGGTATCATCATATTCTGGTTTTCGCTCATTCCAGATTCTTTTTGCAGTTTCCGGATCCATTGCGCAGGCCCATTGTGCTTCCCAGTCAAGTGAACGTCTGGCATCTGCCATCTGATCATCTATCTCCCTTGCTCCTCTGACACCTTTTGCAATATCAGCTGCATGAGCTGCAATCTTAGACGCAATAATCCCCTGTTTTACATCCTCTACGTTCGGAAGTGCCAGATGCTCTGCAGGAGTCACATAACAAAGAAATGCTGCCCCTGAAGCTGCCGCAATGGCTCCTCCGATTGCAGATGTAATATGATCAAATCCAGGAGCAATATCTGTTACCAAAGGACCAAGTACATAGAAAGGTGCTCCCTGGCAGATCGTCTGCTGGATCTTCATATTGGCAGCAATCTGATCCATTGGCATATGTCCAGGTCCTTCCACCATAACCTGAACATCCTTTTCCCAAGCTCTTTTCGTAAGTTCTCCTAAACGTACCAATTCCTCAATCTGGCAAACATCTGAAGCATCTGCTAGACATCCTGGACGACAGGCATCTCCAAGTGAAATTGTCACATCATATTCCCGGCAGATATCCAGAATCTCATCATAATATTCATAAAATGGATTTTCTTCTCCTGTCATACACATCCATGCAAATACCAAAGATCCTCCACGGGAAACTATATTCATTTTTCTCTTATGATTCCGAATCTGGTCAATTGTTTTTCTTGTAATTCCACAATGTAATGTAACAAAATCAACTCCATCTTCTGCATGAAGACGTACCACGTCAATAAAATCCTTGGCTGTCAACGTATCCAGAGCTCTCTGATAATGAATCACAGAATCATATACAGGAACTGTCCCGATCATAGCCGGACACTCACTAGTTAATTTTCTACGGAAAGGAATAGTATTTCCGTGGGAAGACAAATCCATGATTGCATGTGCACCCATGTTAACCGCCTGCATGACCTTCTCCATTTCCACATGATAATCCTTACAGTCTCTGGATACACCAAGATTTACATTGATCTTCGTTTTCAGCATAGAGCCTACACCTTCCGGATCCAGGCACTTATGATTCTTATTTGAACAGATTGCAACTTTTCCGGAGGCAACCAGCGGCATTAACTCCTCCACTGTCATCCTCTCTTTCTTTGCAACAATTTCCAATTCTTTCGTCACAATTCCTTTTCTTGCTGCTTCCATCTGCGTTGTGTACTCTCTCATTTTCATATCCTCCTATTGTCCTTTAATATTTTCTTCTACAAATGAGATTTCCCGTTGGAACACGCTTTTTCCGGAGGGTCCAAACTCAAAAGTTTAGATACATTTTCCCAAAAGAGTAAAAAACTGTTGCAACGCAATAGCATTACAACAGTCTAAAAACTCAAAAACTGTATATCCCTACGTTGGCATTATCCAAATCAGGTTATGGGTCAAAGCAATACAGCTTACTCTCAGCCTACTTTCCGTAAGCACCCCTGTTTTCTAAATAATTATATAATATAACTATTATATTTACAACCACCTTTCTTTTTCTTTCAATATCCAATCTTAATCACTTCGTTTATGCATAATTTTAAAAGAAACATTTCATTTTTTCAACAAAGAATCCAGTATTTCCGATTTAAATTCAATTATTTTGCAAGAAACCATTGACGAAATGTCAAAATATGATAAAATTATAAAATTGAGTGGAATATATAATGGAGGATGATAAAGTGGCAGCATATAATGAATTATCTAAAGAAGAATTATTAGAATTAAAAAATGATCTTGAAACACAATTTAAAGAAGTAAAAGCACAGAATCTGAAGCTTGATATGTCCAGAGGAAAACCGTCTACAGAACAGCTAAATCTCTCTATGGGAATGATGGACGTATTAAAAAGTGATTCTGATCTTGTATGTGAAGAAGGTGTTGACTGCCGTAATTACGGTGTATTAGATGGAATTAAAGAAGCAAAACAACTTCTCGCTGATATGATGGAAGTTCCTAAGGATAACATTGTAATTTTTGGAAACTCCAGCCTGAATATTATGTACGACACAATTGCACGCAGCATGACTCACGGAGTTATGGGAAGCACTCCATGGTGCAAACTGGATAAAGTAAAATTCTTATGTCCAGTTCCTGGATATGACAGACATTTTGCAATTACAGAATATTTCGGAATTGAAATGATCAATGTTCCTATGACTCCTACCGGTCCGGATATGGATATTGTAGAAAAGCTTGTAAGCTCTGATCCTGCAATCAAAGGAATCTGGTGTGTTCCAAAATATTCAAATCCGCAGGGAATTACTTATTCTGATGAGACTGTTCATCGTTTTGCAAAATTAAATCCAGCTGCTGAAGATTTCAGAATTTTCTGGGACAATGCATATGGCATTCATCATCTATATGAAGATAAACAAGACTATCTTCTTGAGATTCTTATGGAATGTAAAAAAGAAGGGCATCCTGACATGGTCTATAAATTTGCTTCTACCTCTAAAATCAGCTTTCCAGGTTCCGGAATCGGAGCAATTGCCGCATCTGACGCAAACTTAGCTGACATTAGGAAACAAATGAAAATCCAGACCATCGGTCATGATAAATTAAACCAGTTAAGACATGCAAGATATTTTAAAGACATCCACGGTATGGTACAACACATGAAAAAACATGCAGATATTATGCGCCCGAAATTTGATATTGTACTGGAAACTCTTGAAAAAGAACTTGGTGGACTTGAAATTGGTTCCTGGATGGCTCCAAGAGGTGGTTACTTTATTTCCTTTGATGCTATGGAAGGTTGTGCGAAAGCAATCGTTGCAAAAGCAAAAGAAGCTGGTCTGATCATGACAAACGCTGGTGCTACCTTCCCTTACGGAAAAGACCCAAAGGACAGTAACATCCGAATTGCTCCTTCTTACCCGACTGTAGAAGAATTAAAGGTTGCTGCAAAAATCTTTGTATTAAGTGTCAAATTAGTAAGCATTGATAAGATATTAGAACAGAAATAATATAAGATAGCTTAACGCAGGATATACACACAACAGTATGTCCTGCGTTTTAAAGTTAGTTTATTGTGAATAAAAAAAACAGCCAATTAATAATTGACTGCTTTACATGTACCTTCAAAACTGCATACAAGAAATCTTTCATCCACTTACCTATCACCTTGCTTGGTCATGCCCTCGACCGATTAGTATCAGTCAGCTCCATGTGTTACCACACTTCCACCTCTGACCTATCTACCTCGTCGTCTTC